>JBMYYT010000038.1:0-13971 GCA_049609665.1 Flavobacteriales bacterium
TAATATTCACATTCACATTATCAGTAGTAGTACAACCATTTGCACTTGTTGCAGTTAAGGTATATGTTCCACTATTTGCAGAAGTAATATTGCTTAATATTGGATTTTCATCACTTGAACTAAATCCATTTGGTCCACTCCATACCCAAGTAATAACAGGTGTTCCTGTTGAATTAGCTTGTAATTGAGCATCTGTTGTTCCATCTACACATGTTAAGTTTCCTACAATTTGAGGATCAATTGTTGGTGCATCTTGTACAGTAATTGTTACTGTTGCATCAGCAGATTGACAACCATCAATTGTTACACTATAAGTATATATGATAGTACCTGCTGCTGTTGGTGTTGCAACCAATGTACTTAATTGATCAGCTGTTGGTAAACCACCATTTGCTGTTTGAGACCAATTATAAGTAATGATTCCAGAAGAACCTCCAGTTGATACATTGTAAGGAGTACCTGTTAAAATAACACTTTCTCCTAAACAAATAGTAGCATCAGATACTCCCAATGTTGGGTTAGCTGGTTCATCTGTAATATCAATATCAACTAATTCTGTTGTAGTACATCCATTTGCAGATGTTGCTACTAAAGTATATGTTCCACTATTTGCAGAAGTAATATTACTAACAATAGGATCTGCAATATTAGAAGTAAATCCAGAAGGTCCACTCCAAGCATAAGTAACTACTGCTGGAGGAGGAGTAACATTAGCAAATAATTGCATATCTGTTGTTCCATCTACACATGTTAAATCGCCTGTTACAGAAGGTGCAATTGTTGGTGCATCTTCTACTATAACAGTTACACTTGCATCAGTAGATTGACAACCATCAACTGTTACACTGTAAACATACGTATAAGTGCCTGCTGCTGTTGGTTCAGCGACAAGTGTACTTGCATCTGTATTTGTTGGTAAACCACCATTTACATTTACAGACCAGTTGTAAGAGATTGAACCATTTGTTGCTATACTGTAAGGAGTACCTGTTAAAGTAGTAGTTTCGCCTAAACAGATAGTCATATCAGATGCTGTTAATGTTGGATTAGTTGGTTCATCCGTGATATTTACATTCACATTATTAGTAGTCATACAACCATTTGCTGATGTTGCTACTAAAGTATATGTTCCACTATTCGCAGCAGTAATATTGCTAACTATTGGGTTTTCAATATTTGAAGTAAATCCAGCAGGACCACTCCATGCCCAAGTTACAACAGGTGTTCCTGTTGAATTAGCAAATAACGACATATCTGTAGTTCCATCTACACAAGTTGTATCTCCTGTTGCAAAAGGTGCAATTGTTGGTGCATCTTCCACTACTACTACTATACTTGTAACGTCTGATTGACAACCTTCAATAGTTGCACTATATGTGTATGTATATGTATCAGCACCATTTGGTGTTGCTACAATTGTACTTGAATTTAATGCAGTTGGTAAACCGCCATTACCAGAACCAAGGGAAGTTACTGCCCAATTGTAGGTAATATTTCCACTTACTGGTACTGTATAATTAGTTCCTGTTAATGTAATACTTTCTCCATCACAAATTGTAGCATCAGAAACATTCAATGTTGGTGCTACTGGTTCATCCGTAATATCAACATTAATAGAAGTAACATTTTGACATCCATTTGCACTTGTTGATACTAAAGTATATTGACCATTATCTGCTGATGTTGCATTAACAATAATTGCGTCTAATGTATTTGCACTAAATCCATTAGGACCACTCCATGCATAAGTTATTGCTTGTGTTCCTGTATTTGTTGCATCTAATGCTATGTCTGTTGTACCATCAACACACACATTTCCTGTAATTGCTGCAATAGTGATTGTTGGTGTATCTTCTACTGTTACGCTAACACTTCCAATAGTTGAAGTACAGCCATCAATTGTTACGCTATATTGATAAGTATAAGATCCTACTGCTGTTGGTGTAGCAACTAATGTACTAAATTGATCACCTGCTGGTAAACCAGCATTTGGTACAGCTGTCCAAGTATAAGATATGTTAGTACCTGTACTCACATTATAGTTAGTACCAGTTAAAATAACACTTTCTCCTAAACAGATAGTCGCATCATCAACACTTAATGTTGGGTTTTGAGGCTGATCTGTAATTTCTAAATCTTGCGACAAGGTAGTAGTACATCCATTACCACTTGTTGCAGTAACAGTATAAATACCTGAATTTGCAGATGTTGCATTTACAATTGTTGGATCTTCTAATGTTGAGCTAAATCCATTAGGACCACTCCATAAGAAATCAAAAGTATTTGGATTTGCTGCATCTACTTCTAATAATATATTAGTTGTTCCATCTAAACAAGTTGTGTCACTTGCTGTAGTTATTGCTGTAATTAATGGTGCATCTTCTACTGAAATTGTTACACTTCCTGTTTCAGAAACACATCCATCTATTGTTACACTATATGTATAAGTTTGTGTAGTTGCAGGGAATACTGGTAATGTTGGAGTAACTACTATTTGATTGGATTGAGTTTGTAATGGTAAACCAGTACCAGTCCAATTATAAGTAATAGAACCAATTGTTCCTACATTATAGTTAGTACCAGTTAAAGTTACTTGTTCTCCTAAACAGATATTCAAATCAGAAGCAGTCAATGTTGGTGCTGCTGGTTCATCCGTAATAGTCAAAGTAAATGTTGATGTTGAAGTACATCCATTATTTGCAGATGTTGCTGTCAATACATAAGGACCACTATTTGCAGATGTTGCATTACCTATTAAGGCATTTTGATCTGTTGAGAAGAAGCCATTAGGACCTGTCCAAGAATAGCTTGAAGCCCCTGTTACATTTGCATCAATTGTTACATCTGTTGTTCCATCCAAACAAGTAATATCACTTGCTGTTGAAAGAAGTACAATATTTGGTGCATCTTCACCTGTTACCACAACTGAATCAACTGAAATACAATTCGTTCCTGCTCTTGTTACTGTTACAGTATAAGTAGTTGCTCCTGCTAACGCTGTTACATTAACAGTTCTTGTAGTTGCATTACCTGCTGTAGCAGACCAAGCATAACTTAATGAAGGATCACTACTAAAGTCAGTAGCAGTTATGGTAATGATATCACCTGTACATGGTGTATCATCACTTGCTGTTACTGTTACTGTTGGTACTCCATCTGTAACTGCAACTGTGAATGATTCTGAATCAGAACATCCATCAGCATTTGTTGCTGTTAAAGTATATACTCCATTATGAGTTGAAGAAATATTATTAATTGTTGGATTAGGTCCAACAGCAGAGAATCCATTAGGACCAACCCACATATAAGTAGTAGGATTTGTAAGTCCTGTAGAAGCTCCCATATCAATAGCAGTTCCTAAGTTCAAGTTAGTTCCTGTTACTGCACAATTAACAACTAATGTATCTAACACTAATGCTGGATTAGCATTAACTACTACTATAATACTTGAAGTATCAGAAGTACAACCATTTACAGTTACTGCTACTTGATAAATATAAGTACCTATTGCATTAGGTGTTACTGTTATTGTATTGTTATTAGTAGCTGAAGGCAATCCTGCATTTGCATTAACAGGGTTATTAAACCAATCATAACTTACAATAATTCCGTTATAAGTAGGAATTGATAAGGTTGTTGATTCTCCTAAACATATACTTAATTCTGTTGCTGTTAATGCTGGTGCGCCAGGCTCATCTTTAAAGGTCAAGAAAGTAGCTTGTTCCGCTTCACATCCTGTTGGTGTACTTACTTTAACAGTATATGTACCACTATTAAGAGATGTAATACCTTGTATAACTGGAGTAGCTTCAGTCGATGTGAATCCGTTAGGACCTGTCCAACTAAATGTTTGACCAGTAGTTGCTACAACATTTGAATTCAATACTAAAGAATCTGTACCATCAACGCAAGGATCAGTAATATTTGTCGTAATACCAGTTGTAAATGTTGGAACAGAATCTACATTAATAGCTATAAAGGCAGTATCTGATAAACAACCATTTACTGATATAATTAAACTATAAGTGGTATCTCCTTGAGGTGATACTGTAATTTGATTCAAAGAAGTTCCACTTGGTGCTCCTGGTCCAGTCCATCTGTATTCCACAGAAGTTCCTGAATAAATAGGAGAAGTCAAGGTAATTGCTTCGTTATTACAAATTGATAAATCAGCATCGCTTGCCGTAATTGTTGGTTGCGATGGAGTTGGTGTTACAGTAATTATCTTACTGAAAGATGCACTACAACCAGCAGCCGTTTGAACGGTTAAAGTATAAGTACCTGCTTGTGGTGGTGTAAGTGTAAATAACGATAAGTTACCTGTTGTTGTACTTGTTTGAGTAAATCCATTTGGTCCAACCCAAGTATATTGAATAACATTAGCAGGTGTATCTACTGTTACCACTAAGTTTTCTCCTTCACAAAGAACAGAATCTGCAATTGAAATAACAACTGTAGGAATAGAATCTACATCTAAAACAAATGTTCCTGATGATTTAGAACAGAAGTCGCCTGGGTTATTGTTATAAACTACAGTAACTTCTACTGAATAATTACCTGCTTGTAATTGTCCAGCATTTGGAGCTCCAATAGAAGCAACACCTGACAACTGAGGAACAGTTGTAGTATCAATCATACCATTCGGTAAAGTCCAAGCATAAATCACACTACTAATCTGTGGATCAGTATAAGTTGTTGCATTTAATGTTACTGATGTATTTTCACAAACTTTCCCTACTGGTGTAGAAGTAATTACTGGTTGTGAAATATCTTCTGTTACTAATACTGTAACAGAATTTTGAGTTGTACATCCTACTGAATCCGTTACTACTAAGGTATAAGTACCTGTATTTGCAGATGTTGGATTGTAGATTACATCTGTTGGATTAACAGAAGAGAATCCAGCAGGTCCAGTCCATTGGAAAGTAGCAGGTGCATTTAAGTATGCAACTATTGGTTCCAATACTAAACTATCAGGATCACCACACTTGATATCAAATGCTTGTGGTGTCACTACTGGAGGTGTATGTACTGTTATATTCACCTCTGATTCATTTGTTGCACATCCATCAACAAAGACTGTTAATCGAATGGTGTAAACACCAGAATCATGTGGTTGAGTAACTATTTGATTATTATTTAATACAATTGTATTTGCAATACCATGTCCTGGTTCAGAATTACTCCAATCATATACTACTGTTGTACCAGTATAGATAGTAGAAGTAATTGTTGAAGTTTCTGTTTCACAAAGTTCAATATCGCTTGGTGTCAAAGTTGGTTGTCCCAACATAATTGTACTATCAAGGAATCTAACAGAATCTGCCATCACAAGCGGACAAAGTGTATCTCCATTTGAATTAATGGAGTAAGCTAATACATGAACAATTGCATAACCATTTGCAGTAACAGAGGCGGCTTGGTTTGTCAGTAAACTATCTACATCTGTTTTAGCTATTTTCCAAAGTAGGTTTGTTGTACTTCCCGTTGTATTACTTATGGTATAAGTAACTGTATCAATAACTGGATTTCCTCTTGCTATACCTATATTGTAAATAATACCTGGTTGAGCATTATTAACGATAATACCTACACTATCACCTGTAGAACAACCTGCAACTACATCATCAAAAGTAACTTCTTCTGGATTTGGATAAATCACAAATGTATCTGTAAGACACAAATTACTAATACCACAAGTAGTACTATCTACTAAAGTATCTTGAATAGCAGTAATTTTCATTACCATTGTAGTCGCTGTGGTTATATTCAATGTGATAGTCGAATCTAAATAGAATGTTGTATCACTTGCAATATGTCCTTGTTGTAAACCAATTGAATCGTAAGTTCCATCATTATTTACATCTAAATCGTAGGTAATAATATAACGACCTCTTACTGCATTATTTGGCGCACCATCCAAGTTATCATTTAAAGAAACTCTTACATAATTATTCTCACATGTATCAGATACTGTAAACATGAAGTTAGTCGTATCTGGATCATGATTATATAGGAATGAACTATCTATTACTGTATTTATACTATCAAAACATCCTGTTACAGGATTAATAACACCTAAGATTCTAATCCTTCTATTAGCGAAACTATCTAATGGTGTTTGTCCTAAACTATCTGTAGAAACTGTAAAAGTACCATCTGCTCCTGGTCCATTATCGTCATTAATTACTACATTTCCTGTAGTATCTCTAAACTCATAAGTTGTACCTGTTGAGTCATTTTGATCTATCAAGTAAATAAATTGATAAGTACCATTAGCAAGGGTATCACTCACAAAATCTGTATGGATTTCTACTGTAATTGTTCCATCTCCATAACAACTTGTATCTCGAACTGCAACTACCATAGAATCCACCAATGGATTTGGATGTACCAAGAAAGAATCTCTAACCCCAATTACAGGAACACCACACATACAACCTAAGTTTGAGTTGTAAATAGAGTCAACAGTTATATGAACTGTCATTGAACTATCTGCTGCTGCTGCTGAAGCAATAGAATCACCAGGAACCATAAAAAATCCTAAACCATTGGTATCAATAGTTACTGTATCTAGCAAGAATAAGTGGGAATCAATTGTAGGATGATAAACACTATAAACTACACAATAATCTCTTGCTGCTAAATTACTGTTAGTAATATCTACTCGAATACTATCTGATGTAGCTAAGTGTAATGTACTAAATGGTTGTGTTTGAATAGAGTCAGTACATATATCACCAATACTAATCGTCAAGCCTGTTAAATTAGGTAAGGAATCTACAAAGACAGAATCCATATTAGAGACGACTCTTCTAATACATCCTTGAACCACATTCTCAAGACTATCTACTCGAATATATTTCACACCATTTCCACCGTAAAACGCAGATAAAACAGGGAAACTACCATTAGGTGTAAGTGATCCGTCAATCACTACTCCAGGTGCTGTTAAATTAACCGTATCACCAGAACCTCTAATCAATGTATAGTAGAAGTTATAAGTACCATCTTGAAGTCCTACTGTATCAATATTTACCCATGCAGTATCATTCACACAAATTATCGAATCTCTAAAATTAACTGTAAAGCTATCTGGAGCAGGAATATGGTCAAACATAGCTGCAATATTTGTAACTATAGAACAACCCAAAGTGTCAGTATAAGCAATACGTATAATTCTAACATCAATACTATCTTCTGGATTTAGAGGGAATGCTGCAGTTGGTAAATTAGCAGCAGGAATAACAATAGTATCTGTTGGACCAGAAATTGTAACTAATGCAGTTAATGTATCTCCTACATCCATTACATCATTGTTATTCATATCATATTCATACGTTATCAAGTAAGTAGAATCATTCAATAAATTTCCAGTATTAATAATAATTAATGCACTATCTCCTTGACATACATCATCAATACTAATAGTAGTTAATACTGGATCTGGTAGAGGATGTACAATAAATGTATCTATTAAATTTACTGTATCTAAACATCCTGAAGCATTATTTATAATTCGGAATATATGAACTGTATCTGGAATACTAATATTTGCATTTGGTAAGTTGGCACCTGTAATCGTGAAGGCTGCATTACCATTTGCATCTGTACCTACAGTTGCAGTAGCTCGGGCTGCCATTGAACCAATTGTGTTTGGTCCATCAACATAATATTCAACCGTAATACCAGGAGCAGCAGGAATGTTTGGTGCTAATCCTGTTAAATTTACTACATTAGAATCTCCAACACATATATTTCCTGCCCACACACTATCAATAGTTGGGATAGAATCTAAGTAGAAGGAATCACGAACAGGAACATGAATACGAATACCACAACCTGTTCCTGTAAATAAAACACTATCTATCATTAAAGATGCAGCACCACTTGAATCTATTCGTTCTAAATTACCTGTTGATAAATTACCTGTTGGTAAATTAAACGTAATAATACCTCCAACATTACTCATCAAGGTATCTGAAACAAATTCTGTAGCTGTATCTGAATCATTACCATGACTTACATCAAATGTAAATTTATAATCAGTAGTTGGTGTTAATCCTGTAATAGTAACAGTAACACTATCACCAAAACATCCATCTGTTACAGTAACTCCTAAACTCAATGTATCTGGTAATACATTAATAATAATGGTATCAATCTCTCCAACAAGGGTTTGTGGACAAGAAGGTGTAACAGTAGTATATTCTAAATCAGTAACTTCAACTACCACTTGTCCTGTACTGGTAAGAGCAGTAGCAAAAATCGTGAAAGTAGAATCTCCTGGCATAATAGTGTCCAACACATTTGTTGCAACGACTGCCCCTCGCAGATCATAGGTTACTTGTACTGCACTATCTTTTGGTGTAAATCCATGTAAGGTAACCACCACACTATCACCAAAACAAATTGCAGAATCAACACTTATTGTATCTAATTGTAATCTATTAATAACATTGAATGGTGCAGAAATACGATTAATTGTTGTATCACAGAAAAGATCTGGTCCTGCAAATGCAACATTAATAATATTAATGCTATCAGGCGTAACTGCCATTGTATCTTGTAACAAAATCAAACTATCCGTAAAGAATGATACTGCTCCACTTCCGTTTGCTATCAATGTTCCTGTTGTATCATTTCCTGTTGTTAATGCACCTGAGAAATTACCTGTTAATTGGCTTGAATGTGCTGTATAAACTATTCGATAAGCACGACCTGGTACTAATCCTCGTACAAAAAGTTGTACAGAATCTCCCTCACAAACATCTGCAATTGGATCAATTGTAATTGGTGTACCTTCTGGCAACGGATCGACATCAAACTCAGTTGTATCATTAACATTTTGACCGCATTGTAGGGGGAAGTTTAATTGTCGGATATGTGTAATAGTAAAGATATTTGTATTACCCTGTCCAGCAGTTACTGATGCAAGTGGAACCGCATTTTGGAAATTCGTCGAATCTATACACATTCGTATCGAATCTCCAGAGAAAGTATAAACAAGTGTATCTGTATGTGTAGCAACTACATTATCTCCAACAATATTATAAGTAATTGCAAAACTATCTCCTACCATTGGAGGAGTAGGATTTGCAGTATCTAAACTCATATATACATCAACATACAATGGTGTATTCTTACATGGGTCTGCTATCCATGCAATAGAATCTAAGGTTGGTGGTGGTACCACTCTGAAAGAATCCATTGCTTGTGAATCTACATATATAGAGAAACATCCTGTTGCGATGTTAGCAATACTATCTATATGAATTAAAGTTCTAAGACCACTTGGAATTGTTCCTGTTAAACTATCAGCAGGAATACCAAAGGTGGCAATTCCCATCGCATTTGGTGTGACTGTTACTGTATCTGGTCCTCTAACATTACCTCCTGTTAAGTGATAAGAGATTGCATAAGTACCTGTTGTAAGTGGTGTAGTACCATCTTGTTGTTCTAATAATACAGTTACTGTTGCAGCATCTCCTAAACATATGTCATCCACTGAAACAGTAAGTGTATCAACTGTTGGTACTGGATTCACTATTAATAAAACAGACGAATCAGGTGAATTATTCACACAATTATTACTATCAATAATTTGCGTTAATTCAAATAAAGTTGTTCCAACAAAATCCACCCCTTCTACCAAATGTAAAGTATCTGGTGAAGTAACTGTTGTTCTTGTAATTGTTGCATTTCCACTTGTGGAAGCTGCACCTGTACTAACATCTACAGTATATGTAAAGGAAGTATCTCCTTCTAATAAAGTAACAATTACATCAATAGTATCACCTGTACAGATAGAACTATCTGGAGCTAATTCAATACGTGCAACAGGAACAGGCTGTACAGCAAAAGAATCTGCGACTCCTACTATTTGAGCAGTTTGACATCCTGTAGCATTATTAACTATCGAATCAAGGGTAATAACTGTAAGATTTCCAGTTGTACTGGTATCAGGTAGTACTGTTGCAGGAATAACAAAGGAACTATCTGTTCCATTTGCAATCGTTAAGGTAGTTGTCAATCCACCACCTGTATTACCTACTGTTAAAGTATAGAATAATGTATAAGTACCATCTGCTAAATTGCCTGATACTGTACCAACATGATCAATACCTATACAAGTATCTTCTACCATCACAATTGCCAAATTCGTAGTATCTGGTATTGGGTGAATGGTAACTGGATCATCTGCTAAAATACTTGTAACAATAGTATCACCTAAGACACATTTTGTAGTAGTATCTGTAATTTGGCGAATAATCACAGTATTAGGTCCTGCATTCGCCATTGGAATATTAAAAATAAAGGAACCATCTCCTCCTGCATTTGAATTTACATTTATTGCTGTATCAAGTGCTACTGTATTTGCACCTGTTACAGAATAAACAATATCAAATACGCCATTTGGTGTTAAACCCGTAATACTTACCAAAAGGTCTGTACTATCTGATGGAGGAACAGCAGCAGGTGTAAGCTCTGCATTACCAATACAAGTATCATTTACCATAATATCAGTAATGGTTGGTAATGATATAACATGAAACGTTCTTGTTGTTGTATCTGGAACAGCACATCCTGTACCTTGATCCTCTATTAGAACAATTTGAAGATCAGTAGCACCTGGATTTGTTAGGAAAGCTGCAGGAATGGTAAAGGCATCTACTACTTGTTGAGTACCTATTCCTCCTGAATTAAAGGTTGCCGTGGCACCTGTAAACGTATTTGCACCTGATAAATTATAGGTAATTTGATAACTACCATTAGTAGGCCAGTCTCCTGTAAGGGTTACAATACCAACATCCCCTATACATACTGTATCTCGAATTGCTAAAGTATCTTGAGGTGTTCCATTTATACTATCTATGGTAAGTATATTTGGACTACCTTGAATAGTGAAAGTGGTCGTAACAATAGGACTGCCTGCAATGAAACATCCTGTAGAATCGTTTCTTACCGTATCAATATTAATGGTTCCTGTTGTGGTATTTGCTGTTAATGGTAGGCGAATTAGGAAGGTGTTGTTTGTTGCACTCAATCCTGAAATTGTTGTATCCATCAACACATTAACCCCACCAGTATCCAAACTCATCACTATCGAAATTGTATCACTTGGAGTATTAGGCAAACCATTTAAGGTAACCAGTGCATCCGTTCCTGCACAGGTTGTTGGTACAACAACACTTGTGATAGTGGGGAGTGGGTGTACTTCCACAAAATGAAAACTTGTATCCACACATCCATTGGCATCCGTAGTCATCACAAAGAAAGTATCTGTTACAGCTGGAGATACACTTATAGTATCTGTAGTTAAACCTCCAGGACTCCATAAATGCGTATAAGGCATTGTTCCTCCACTTGGTGTTGTAAAGAGTGTAATTCCATGACCTATACAAACATCACCATCAGTAGTGACTCCAGAAGTATCTATAAAACCAACCATTTGACTTGGTTCGTCATTTATAACAATGGTATGGGTAGTTGTTACAACACAAGCTCCATTTCCAGCATCTGTTACAGTTAAAGTAACAGTTGCTGTTCCTGATGTAGCACCAGGTGTAAACTTAGCTGTAGTAATTGAGTTATTACCTGAAGCAGTACCCGAAGAATCATCTACAATAGTTCCTAAGTCGGTTGTCCAAGTATAGGTATAGTTGGTTGTACCACCAGCCATTGTACCTGTTAAGGTTTGAACAGGTCCGTTTTGACAAGCTGTGGTGGGACCTGTAATGCCTGCCACCACCCCTTCAGTAATAATTTGAACGCTGGTTCGTGTATTACCTGCTACATCCGTAGCTGTCCATGTTTTAGTCCACCGACGACCACAAGCAGGAGTTGGTAGTGTTTCTGTTACTACTGAACCTAAACTACCTGGATAAGCACAGTTATCCGTGACTGTAGGAGCATAAGTAGCAGAACCACTTGCTGTACTAAAAGCAGTAGCATTCCCTATTGGTACTACTAATATGGAATCATTGCTGCTAAAAGGAATAACACCATTTACACTTGCTGATCCTGTACTATAAGTAACAGTTGGTGGGACTGCGTCGGTAGCGACACAGGGTTGTGCAAATAATGTTTGTGTAGTAGCAATAAAAACCCCAACCAACATTGTGGCGAGGAATTTGATTTTAAAAGGATGTAACGGTTTACCCATTGTTCTGGAATTTTTGATTCTAAATCAAAATATTGTTTCAAAGTATCTAAAACAAAAATTTTATACTATCTATATATAATAACTCACACCTTCCCCAAAGATAGTTATAGAAACTATTTTTCAGAAAAGGTTGATTATTAACACTTTAGGTTTAGGAAACTATTGCAATATAACATTACGTTATGGGTTTCCTTTTTAACATTTTATAGTGCTTTCTGACCATTAAGGCTTTTCACACTATTTCTAATTGAGGGCAATTTTCCACATTTTTTTTGATATAGCCAAAAAAAAACACATAATTAACCCTTTAGGTCTTTTAATTTATTCCAGTAATTAAGTGTTAATTTACTCTTAAAGGTTGCCTTGAAGCAAAAAAAAACTTAAATTATTACGTTTTTCATTTCTCATGTTTCTTTATATAGTGTTCTATCATCTCCTCTATCATGTCTGTTAAAGACTTGTTTTTCTCTATTGCAAGGTGTTTTAATTGATCTCTTAAGGTAGGTTTTATTATGGTAGTTAGTCTCAATCTCTTTTCTCTATGTATATTCTTTTAGAAACAAATTTTTTGTGGTGTGGAAATTTTGCCAAGTTACTGCTTTCAATATCTTCCCTATTTTTTTTTATTTAACGTTTAGTTTTTCGACCATCTCTTTGTTGTAATTCCTTAAATTTTTGGTTAATTTCTTCATTTATAATTTCCTTTTTTTTCAAATCTTGGAGTATTAAATTCTCTACATAATGACTCATTGTTTCTTTCCTTACACTATATTTTATAATCTCATGTAAACTTGGATGAATCCTAATAGCTTTATATGCCTTTCGTTCTGTTACTTTTATCTGAATTTTATCAGCAAAAGATAAAATCACTTCATCCTTATTAGAGGATACTTTGGGGTTGGTTTCCTCATTTAAAATACTTAAAGTTTCCTTACTAATTTTATCAATTTCTTTTGGACTAATATCATCATTATTAATCTTTCCCATCAAATTTCCTCGTTTAGCCATATTATTTTAATTTAAATTTTTGTAAAAACTCTTGATAAAATGCCTCAAATCGTTTTCTACCTAATTTTGTTTTTAACATTGTTTCATAAGTAGAATAATCATTAAAAATATTTAATAAAGAAAGTTTATTTTCAAAAACAGATAATCCAACATTTTGCAATCCTATGATGGTTTCTTTCTCCATTTTCAAACGCCGACTTTTATTTAATACCCCATAGAAATAAAAATCTTCCTTATGCTTCTGTTTTGATAAATTATTTAAGGCATTCACAAAGCTTTTGGTAGAAAGATAATCCATTACACCAACTAAAAAAGGTACTAAAACAGCATCACATAAATACAACATTTTCATTGCACCACTATCATTTTTAATAGTCGTAAATCTTGGAATATCAATAAATACTATATCATACTTTGAATAATTCTCTAAATTACTCATCACCTTTTCTGGTGAAACGGCAATAATATCAAAAGGAGGTGGTATATCAAAATATTCACCTTCTACTTCTCTTAATCGACTTATAGATCGTTGATTATCACAATCTAATACTAAAACTTTCTTTTTTTCATTAACAGCTAAAGCGCAAGCTAACATAGCTGTTAGAGTAGTTTTCCCTACTCCCCCTTTTTGATTGGCTACACTAAAAATTTTTGTCATAAAAAATATTTTATGGTAAAAATACAAAAATATACTTATACACTTATATTTTTATATAATTTTATATTAATATACTTGTGCTATGATGTGTTTTTAAAAACACCAATACCTATAAATAATTTAAAATCTATTTTAACTT
>JBMYYT010000039.1:0-13883 GCA_049609665.1 Flavobacteriales bacterium
TATGGGTCATACATCTCATATACAAAATATTTAAATTTTTACCACAACTCAATTAACTGTAGAGGAGGAAGCGCAACAGCAGGAAGGGCATTAACTGTTTTTGGAAGTACTTCAACACTTTATGGATTTAATGATATCAAGAATAACATTTTTGCTAATTCTGGCTTAGGACAAGCAGCTTATTTGAACACAGGAGCAATATCAACGTTCTTAACAGGGATGGATTATAATATTTTTACTGCGGCAAGCGGAAATTTAGTGAGTCAAAACGGAACACTTCATACAACATTAGCTTCATGGCAAACTGCTTCAAGCCTAGATTCAAATAGTATAGCTGCAATTCCTGGATTCTTTTCACAAACAGATTTACACTTACAAGGAGGTGTAGCAGCAGATGCTGGTGCAAATGTTGGAGTGATGGTAGATATTGATGGAGATACGAGACCATTATTGCCATCAACTGGCTATGATATTGGAGCAGATGAATATATTCCGCCAACTTGTCCAATGGGATACGGTTTAACAGGATTTAATCTGACTTCATCTTCAGTTGATGTAACATGGACAGTAGGAAGTAATGACACGACATGGATATTTGAATACGGAGCACCTGGATTTACACCTGGATCAGGAACATCGTTATTCTCAACAAATGATACTGCTACTATTTCTGGACTAACCCCAGTAACTGATTATTGCGTGTATGTAAGAGGAATCTGTGCAGCAGGAGATACATCATTATATTTTGGACCATATTGTTTCAAAACAAGATGTGTAACTTCAATGTCAGGAACTTACACAATTGATAACAGCAGTCCAACAGCAGGAACCAACTTTAATTCATTTGCAGATGCAATGACAGAGTTGAACAACTGTGGAGTATCTGGACCAACAGTATTATTAGTAGATCAAGGAACTTATACGGAACAAGTAGATATTGGAGCGATAGTTGGTGCATCATCAACAAACACGATTACATTCAGAGCTGACCCAACCAATACTGCACCAGCTATTTTAACTTTTGGAGCAACAACAATTGCAAATAATTTTGTAATAGAATTTACAGGGGCAGAACATGTAATTATAGATAGTTTAACAATTACAGCTACCGGACCAACTTATGGCTATGCAGTTAGTTTTAGAAATGCAGAGCACGTAACAATTAAGAACTGTGAAATAAATGCTACAAATAACACAAATTTTAGATGTGTTCCAGTATACAACCATACAACAGCAACTCATATTACTGAAAATTGTACGATTGAGAACAATAAGTTAAACAAAGGATATTATGGAATGTATTGGTATGGAATTAATACCACTCAAAAGGAGATAGGAAATAAAATTCTTAATAATGAGATTAAAGATTTCTATTTATATGGAATTATGTGTTACTACCAAGGAGGTAATACGGTAGAGGGTAATGTTATTGAACAAATGCCAGCTGCCACTTCAACTTCATATGGTATGTACGTATATTACAATGACAGTTGTAAGATTAAGTCGAACAAAGTTACTTTAACGGGAGCAGGAACCAATTATGGTCTATATATCAACAGAGGAGTAGGTTCTGCAACTAATAAGATGGAAGTAATTAATAATATGGTCTCTACTTCACCAAGTGCTACAAGAACTGCTTATGGGGCTTATATTTCTTATACGAAACACTTGAATTTTTATCACAACTCAATTCATGTAAGAGGTGGAAGTGCTACGGCAGGAAGAGCGTTAACATGTTTTGGAAGTACTTCTACTTTGTATGGAAATAATAACATAAGAAACAACATATTTGCTAATAGTGGTCCAGGTAATGCTATGTACATCAATACTGGAGCTGCATCTTCGGCTTTTTTAGATGATATGGACAATAACATTTATGAAGCTTCAAGTGGAAATTATTTCAATTTGAACGGAACAGTTCATACAACTATGGCTGCCTACACTACTGCATCTAATTTAGATTCAAACAGTTTGACAGGATTCCCAGGGTTTATATCAGGAACTGATTTACACTTGCAAGGAGCTATTGCTTATGATAACGGAGATTCAACAGTAGGAGTAATGGTAGACATTGATGGAGATCCAAGACCATTAGCACCTTCAACAGGTTGGGATATTGGAGCAGATGAGTACATTCCGCCAACTTGTCCAAGTCCTTACTCAATGATATTAGATTCAGTTTCAACAACTGCTGCATGGATAACGTGGACAAATGGACCAGCGGATAGTATCTGGGAGTTGCAATATGGAGCTCCAGGATTCGCATTAGGATCAGGAACAACAATAGGAGCAACAACTAAACCCGGAATGATATCAGGATTGACACATTCTACTTGTTATGAAGTATGGTTAAGAAGTATTTGTACAGTAGGAGATACAAGTACATGGACAGGTCCATTTAAGTTCTGTACAAAGTGTGCGCCAGTTACAGATTACTGTACAAGTTTTGAAACTACTGCATACCAAGTAACTCCATTCTGTTGGGATACTTATATCAATACAACTGCAACCGCAGCATATATTTATAATTATATTTATAGAGGTCACACAGGGAGTAACAGTATTAGATTCTATAACCAAAATGATGCAGCAGGAACATTTATGTTAATTGCACCAGCGGTATCTAACTTAGCAGCAGGAACTCACAGAGCAAGTTTCTGGGCAGAAGGAGATTCTACTATTATTATTGGAACAATGAGTGATCCATCTGATCCTGCAACGTTTACAATCTTTGATACTTTAGCTCCACAATCAGGTTGGACGCATTACAAGGTTGATTTTAGTTCTTATGCCGGTACAGATTCTCACGTAGCGATTCTTTGGGATCCTTCTAATACTTATGATTTTATGTATTTAGATGATTACTGTTGGGAGCCAATTCCATCTTGTGAGAAAGCACCATCGGTAACTATATTAAATCCGGGAGGAGATTCAACTTCAATGAACATTGGATGGAACTTGGATACCACACAAGTAAGTTATATTATTGCTTATGGAGATTCAGCATATGATCCAGTAACTAACCCAGCAGGAGGAGATACTGTAACATCAACTACGAACTTCAAACAAATAACTGGTTTAAAATCATTAACAGAATATTGTTTCTGGGTAAAAGCAATCTGTAAGAATGGAGACACAAGTTTCTGGGATGGACCACACTGTGCAAAAACAGGATGCCCAGACGGAATCAAGCCACCTTACTTTGATGATTTCTCTGCATACCAGTTTGTATCGGGAGTAGGAGAAGTATTGCCACAATGTTGGTCAGAAGCAAAAGGATACTTGAATACTTCATCTAACATTGCAGGACCAACATCATTCTGGACTTACGATGGATTTGCAAACGTAGGATTTAATGGAGCTGCAAAAGTATATGTAGGAGGAACCAATAGAAATGAATGGTTTGTTTCCCCAACATTTAACTTAGGAAGTGATCCAAACGTAGCAAGAATCATAGAGTTTGATGCAGCCTTGACTCGTTCAGGAAGTGCAACAGCACCATTGAGAGGGTTAGGACATGATGATACAGTAGCATTTGTTGTATCTTATGACAAAGGAATAACATGGAAAAAAGCTGATATCCTGATACAATGGGATAGTAGTGGAGCACCATCACACACAGGAGATCATATTGTATATGAAATGAAAAACACGACAGGATTTGTTAAGTTTGGATTCTATGCAGTATCAAGAATTACGAATGAGGCAAATGAATTCTTTGTAGATAACTTCAGTATAAGAGATACGACCTACGCAAGTGTAGGTGAGTTAACGTTAGAAGATCAATTCAAAGTATATCCAAATCCAAACAGTGGAGAGTTCACCATATTGAACAAAGGAAATGCGAAGAGATCAAATGTTAAGTTATTAGATATTCAAGGAAGAGTAGTTTATGATAACCAACACAATTTTACACAAAACGGGCAAAAACAGATTCAGGTTACTAACTTGAATAGCGGAGTTTACGTATTGTTAATACAAAGTGATGGTAAGTTGGAACAACACAGGGTTGTGATTCAATAAGATATACTAAACTAAATTTATTAAGCCTTCTCGAGTAATCGGGAAGGCTTTTTTGTTGGTTTTAATTTTAACAATAAAATCTCAACTTGTTAAATTAAATTTAATATCTTTACGAGATATACTCAATTCAAAAAATATTACTATGAAAAAAAATTACTTTTTATTAACCCTTATTGTCTTATTGGGGTTTACGGGGAGCTCTCAAATTACAGCTCCTTTCACTGAGTCGTTTAATTCGACTTCAGCTATTCCTTCTACTTGGAATCTAAGTGCTACAACTGGTGGTCCTTGGACTGTAACTGGTACTATGGGTTATGCAGGATCTACTATTGTTGACCATACAGGAACTACAGGGAGTTCAAGAGCTTGGATGGATTTTTCAGGAAATGATGCAGGTGTTATTATGACATCTGACACTATTGATGTTTCGGCTATTCCAATTCCAGAATTATCGTTTTGGTATAATAATAACTTAGGAACCAACGTGATTTCTCCATTTAACAGTCTTTTTGTTGAGTGTTTTGACGGAACAGCATGGATTACAATTGATCAAATACAACAGGATAATGCTGGTGTTTGGTCAGAGCATTACTATGATTTATGTTCATTTGTGCTTACTGGAAATAAGGTTTTAGTTAGATTTAGAGCAGAGTCAGGAAATGATCCAAATGATTTTTATCAAGATATTGCCATTGATGATATTTCTGTTGATACATTAAGGGTTAATTGTTTTAATCCAATTGCTTTAAACGCAAGAAACATTGCAACGACTTCGTCAACTTTGGGTTGGTCTGCGGGATGTTCGGATACAGCTTGGAGTGTTGAATGGGGATTAAGTGGATTCACATTAGGATCAGGTACTCAAGTAAATAGTGCTGTTGATTCAACTAATCTTACTACATTGGCAGGAAATACTTCATACTCATTTTACGTTAGAGGATACTGTACTGGTGGAGATACATCAAGTTGGGCAGGACCTTTTACCTTTAGAACATTATGTAGTACTGATACCATTGACTATACAATGGATTTTACTTCATGGCCTCCACCATGTTGGGATTTAACAGGAGGTGTTAATCAATGGGTTCATTATGGAGGTACTGCAGCAGAAGCAAATTTCTGGAGTACAAGTACAGGAGACTATAAAATGGCTTCAGGACCAGTTCATGTTAACGCTCATTCCAGAGTTAGATTTTCTTGGTCGCATCAATTCAACACTTCTTACCCAGGAGATTCTTTGGATGTTTTTATAAAAATAGATACTGCTACTTCTTGGACAAAAATTTGGGGAAAAGGTGGATCTAGATTAGAATCAAGCGATGGAGCCACAAGTACATTGCCTGGAACTTATAAAGAAGAAATTATCAACCTTGATTCAGCAACCTACATGAATAAGAATGTGTTGGTGAGATTTGTTGCTTATACAGGGTTTGGACCAGATTTATTTATTGACGATGTTCATATTGAAGAAATACCTAGCTGTCCCAGACCTTCTTTGTTAACAAACTTATTCGTATTATCCGATTCAGCTAAGTTTGCTTGGACGAATGGATTGGCTGATAGTATCTGGCAAGTACAATATGGTTTGTCTGGATTTGCACCAGGAACAGGAACTTTCAAAACTGATAATAATGATTCTATTGCAATCGGTGGATTAATTCCGGGGTCAAATTATGATATTTACTTAAGAAGTATATGTACAGTTGGTGATACTTCAAAATGGATTGGACCACTTTCATTTACAACATTATGTATCAATGATACTATTCCTTATTTAATGGACTTTACTACATGGCCTCCAATTTGCTGGGATTTAACAGGAGGTTCTGAAACTTTTGCACCTTATGCAGGTGGAATTGCTGAAGCAAACTTCTGGAGTGTGTCAGCTGGTGGAGACTATATTATGACTTCACAGCCTATTCATTTAAATGACGTAGCAAGAATTAAATTTGATTGGTCTCATGAATATAATACCACTTATCCTCTTGATTCTCTGAGAGTTGAAGTAAAAATAGATACCGCTTCTTCTTGGACAAAAATCTGGGGTAAAGGAGGTTCAAAACTTGATTCTAGAGATGGAGCTACTTCAACTGCACCAGGTACTTTTGTTACAGAGGTTTATTATTTGGATTCTGCTACTTATATTAATAAAAATATTTTGGTAAGGTTTGTTGCTATTTCAGGTTTTGGTCCTGATTTATTTATTGATAATGTAATTGTTGAGAAAAATCCAAGTTGTCCAGAACCAGCATCTTTATCTCACTATTTACTATTTGCTGATTCAGTTGGGTTAAGCTGGATTAATGGTGGAAAAGATAGTATTTGGGAAGTTCAATATGGAGTTGCAGGTTTCGCATTAGGTACAGGGACAAGTATAATTGACAATAATGATTCAACTAATATTGGGGGATTAAGTTCTGTTACAAATTATGATGTTTATGTAAGAAGTATTTGTAAAGTTGGTGACACAAGTACATGGGTGGGGCCTTACCGTTTCACTACTCCTTGTTCTTCTTATACTCCTCCATACTTAGAAGACTTCTCGACTATGACATTCTCCATTTCTCCACAATGTTGGGAAGAGGCAAATGGATTACTTACTGTAGCTTCTTCATTAACTACTGGTGCATCTCAATGGACATCAGATGGATTTGGAAATGTAGGATTTAATGGATCTGCAAGAATGGAAATTTGGACTACAGGAAGACAAGAGTGGTTAATTTCACCTAGCATTGATTTAGGTACTGGAACAACACCTTATCAAGTAGAATTTGATGTGGCAGCAACTCAATGGAACAATACCAATCCAGCAACATTTGACAATGATGATAAATTTTATTTAATCATTTCACCAGACAATGGCACTACTTGGTCAGATACTAATATCCTTGAAAAATGGGATACAGGAAACATTCCAAGAAATACTGGAGATTATTTCTATTATGACTTAACGGCAAATGGATATACAGGTAAAGTTAAATTTGGACTTTATGCCGAGTCTACTGTTGGAGGTGCCGATAACAATGTTTATGTAGATAACTTTGCAGTAGTGCAGGTGCCAACTTGTCCAAGACCATTAAGATTGGCATTTGATACGGCCTCTTTAACTACAGCAACGTTAAGTTGGACTAATGGAGCTGCAGATGTTTCATGGATTATTGAATATGGAGCGCCAGGATTTACATTAGGATCGGGAACTACTTATAACTCTGGAACCAATCCAGCAGTTGTTCCAGGATTAACTGCAAGCACATGTTACGATGCATATTTAAGAAGTTTTTGTACTGCAGGAGATACAAGTAAGTGGATAGGACCACTTAGGTTCTGTACGGAATGTGCTCCAGTTTCGGATATATGTGAAGATTTTGAATCTTATGCTTCGGGAGAATTACCAATCTGTTGGGATAAATTTATCGCTACAACAGGTTCTTCAACAGTTCAAATTCAGACTTTTGGTGGAAATACAGCTCCAAATTCAGTTCAATTTAATTCTGGTAATGATGGTACTTCTACTATGTTTTTAGTATCTCCTGAATTTAATACTTTAGGAGCAGGTACGCATAGAATTAGTGTTTGGATTGATGGATCGAATGCAAATGATACAACAATAATAGTTGGTACGATGTCTAATCCCTCTAATCCAGCTTCATTTAATCCAGTGGATACTATTAGGACTATTACTACTGCTTATCAGAGATTTAGAATTCCAATTCCAGCAACAACTGATGGTCACGTGGCGTTTTTATATGCTCCTGGTGCAACTTTCAGAAGAATGAATCTGGATGATTTCTGTTATGAGCAAATTCCAACTTGTGAGAAAGCACCTTTTGTAACGATTCTTAACCCTGGACAAGATTCGATTTCTCTTAACTTAGGATGGAATGTAGATACTAACCAGTCAAGCTTTTTTGTTGCTTACGGTCCTACAGGATACGATCCGGTAACAAATGCTGCTGGTGGGGATACAGTTACTTCATCTTCTACTTTCAAACAAATTTCAGGATTGAATCCATTAACAGAGTATTGTTTCTGGGTAAAAGCTATTTGTAAAAATGGAGATACAAGTGCTTGGAGTGGACCTCATTGTGGAGCTACTGGATGTCCTTCTGGAGTGTCTTTGCCTTATTTTGAGGATTTTGCAACTTATAGGTCTGTATTTCCTTTGGATGAAACTCCACAATGTTGGGAAGAAGCTACAGGAACATTAACTACTTCTGGTGGTATTTCAACTATGACGGAATCAAGATGGGAACCAGATGGATTTGGAAACGTTGGATTCGATGGTGCTGCAAGATTTAATATGCCAACATTCGGAACTGCTGAAGGTTGGATAGTTTCACCAACTTTCAATTTCGGATCAGACCCGAATAGAGTAAGAATTGTAGAGTTCGATGTTGCTTTAACTGCTGCATTTAGTTCAAATATAGCTCCAAATGGATTTGGGGATGATGACACAGTTGCTTTAGTAGTTTCTTACGACAGAGGTGTTACATGGAAGTCTGCTGATATAATCATGCAATGGGATACTTCAAACGAGCCTTCTAATACTGGGACTCATGTTGTATATGAAATGAGAAATACAAGTGGTTATGTTAAATTTGGATTCTATGGATTATCAAATGTAGCTAACGAAGGTGTAGAATTCTTTGTTGATAATTTTAGTATTAGAGATACAGTTTATGCTGGAGTTGAGGAGTTACAAGAAGATGCAAACTTCAGAGTGTTCCCTAACCCTAATACAGGTGTGTTTACTGTTTTAAATGACGGGGGTGCGCACCAAACAAGTATCAAGGTTGTGGATGTTCAGGGAAGATTGGTTTATGATGAATCGATGTTCTTTAATACAAAAGGAAGAAAAGTAATTGATATCAATTCATTTAATTCTGGAGTATATGTACTTCTAATTCAAAGTGATGGTAAACTTGAACAACATCGAATTATAGTAAATAAATAATTAGATTAACTAAAAACAAAAACCCTGACTTAAATTTTTAAGTCAGGGTTTTTTTTATGGGTTTAATTTAGGTTGAGAATCAAATATGGATTACCATATTATTTTTTAGGATTAAGTCTAATTATTGGAATGACAACTTCTTCTAAAGAAATTCCTCCATGTTGGAAAGTATCCTTATAAAAATTCACATAATAATGGTAGTTATTAGGGTATGCAAAGAATGAATCTTCTTTGGTGAAAATGTATTTTGTGTTTTGACTCAACTTAGGTAAAAAAGCATCATCAGGATTGTTTATTTCAAACACCTCTTTTTTATTATAACTTAGTGTCTTACCCAATTTGTAACGTAAATTAGTGTTTACAGTTTTGTCTCCAACAACTTTAACGGGAGAATTTACTTTTACCATACCGTGATCAGTAGTTATGATGATTTTAGATCCACTTTCATGAATCTTCTTTACTATCTCCATCAAAGGAGAATGCTTATACCAAGACTCAGTAATAGAACGATAAGCTGAATCATCATCAGCAAGTTCTTTTATCACTTCCATATCCGTCCTTGCATGGGATAGCATATCTACAAAATTATAGACAATTACATTAAATTCATTTTTAAGTAAATCCGAAAAATTGTCCACTAATTTTTTTCCTTTCTGATTAGTAGTGATTTTAGTGTAAGATGTTTTTAGCTCCAAGCCTAATCTTTTCATTTGATCTAAGAGGAAATCTTCTTCAAAATTGTTTTTTCCTCCTTCATCTTCTTCTTCAACCCATTTATTAGGGAATCTTTTTCTTATTTCAGAAGGCATTAATCCAGCAAAGATTGAGTTTCTTGCATATTGCGTAGCTGTAGGAAGAATACTAAAATAAGTATCTTCTTCTTCTACATCAAATTGCTCGCTAAAATAAGGTTTTAAAACCTTCCATTGGTCATATCTGAAATTGTCAATTACAATCAAAAAAGTGCTTTTTTCTTTAATGTGCGGTGCAATTTTCTTCGAGAAAAGCGTGTGCGACAGAACTGGAGATTCATCCGAAGTTCCATTTAACCAATCCAAATAATTGTTTTCAATAAATCTTCCAAATAGTTGATTTGCTTCTTTCTTTTGCATCTCAAAAATCTCCATCATGCTCTTGTCTTCAGACTTGTCCATTTGTAACTCCCAATAAACAAGCTGCTCGTTAAGTTCTTTCCAATCCTCAATGTCCAATCTATCCATCAAACGCATTCCAATTTTTCGGAATTCTTGCTGATAGCTCGAGGTAGTTTCCTCACTCACCAAACGCGTTTTGTCAATATTTTTCTTAATTGAAAGTAGGATTTGGTTTGGATTTACTGGTTTTATCAAATAATCAGATATGTTTTTTCCAATTGCACTTTCCATTATAGACTCCTCTTCACTCTTAGTAATCATTATTATAGGAAGATTAGGCCTTAGCTTTTTAATTTCTGTAAGAGCTTCTAATCCAGATATTCCCGGCATATTTTCATCTAAAAAAACAATATCGTATGGGTTTTCCTTAACCAGATCAATTGCTTCTCCTCCGTTGTTAATAGTATCAACTTTACATTCTCTTTGTTCAAGGAACATAATGTGGGGTTTCAATAAATCTATTTCATCATCTGCCCATAAAATTCTTACTGCCATTCTTTTCTGCTTTTATTTTTCTTGCAATCACTTACTTTATAAAGGATTGTACCAAGTAGTTTAATATTCTTATTTTTGTAAATATATCGCTTATTTCGATAACCTATTTTACATGAAAATACTTAACGACCCAATTTACGGTTTTATTACAATTCGCTATCCTATTCTGTTAAAATTAATAGACCATCCCTATTTTCAACGTTTAAATAGAATTAAGCAATTAGGATTATCTTATTTGGTATATCCTGGCGCCCATCATACTCGTTTTCATCATGCAATAGGTGCCATGCATTTAATGCAAGGTGCTATAGAGGTTTTAAAAACCAAAAATGTAGAGATCAGCGAAGAAGAGGAAATAGGAGTATTAATTGCTATTTTGCTTCATGATATTGGTCATGGACCATTTTCACACGCTCTTGAGCATACTTTAGTAGATGGGGTAAGTCATGAAGATATTTCTATCTTATTAATGAATAAATTAAATGAGGAATTTAAGGGAGAGTTAAATCTCGCTATTGATATTTTTGAAAATAAGTATTCAAAAAAATTCTTACATCAATTGGTTTCCTCTCAGCTTGATATGGATAGATTAGATTATCTTAAGCGAGATAGTTTTTATAGTGGAGTTTCAGAAGGAGTGGTAAGTAGCGACAGAATAATCAATATGCTTAATGTTGAGAATGACGAGCTTGTGATTGAAGAAAAAGGGATTTATTCTATTGAGAAATTTATTGTTGCCAGAAGATTGATGTATTGGCAGGTTTATCTTCATAAAACGGTATTAGCAGCAGAGAATTTATTAGTTGAAATCTTGAAAAGAGCGAATTATTTAGCATCTCAAGGCAAACAACTTCATGCCAGTCCAGTTTTGCACGATTTTCTTTATAATAGTTATTCAAAAGAAGATTTTTCAAATGAAGAGGTGTTGAACTCTTTTACTCAATTGGATGATTCAGATATTTACAGTGCAATAAAAGCATGGTGCAATCATGAAGATAAAACACTCGCTATTATTTCAAAATCATTGATAAACAGAAATTTACCTAAAATCAGTATTGAGAAAACTCCATTTGCAGAGAGTAGAATTATTGATTTGAAGAACAAAGTAAAGAAAGCTTATGGACTTGATGATAATGAGGTGAGTCATCTTGTTTTTCATTCACATATTGTAAATAACGCTTATCACGCAAGTAAAGACAAAATCAACATTAAGTACAAAGACGGAAAAGTATTAAACATTACGGAAGCTTCTGATAATTTTAATATTCAAGCGTTAACCGAGCCTGTTAAAAAGTATTTCGTTTGTTACCCAAAAGAATTTAGAAACAAATGGTAAAACTATTGCGCTATATTCTTTTTCCGCTTTCGTTAATTTATGGATGTTTAGTGGCCTTTAGGAATTTTCTGTTTAATAAAAAGATTCTAAAGTCAAGCGAGTTTGATGTTAAAACCATTCAAGTAGGAAACTTATCAGCGGGTGGAACAGGAAAAACTCCTCATATCGAATATTTAATTCGATTATTAAAAAATGACTTTAAAATAGAAACACTCTCAAGAGGATATGGAAGAAAAACTCATGGATTCCAAAAAGCTGATGAAAATTCAACCGCTAAAGATATTGGCGATGAACCTCTCCAGTTTTATAGTAAGTTCAATGAAATAAGCGTGAATGTCGATGCGAAAAGGGTAGATGGAGTCATTGAAATAATGTCTCAAGATTCACCTCCAGAAGTAATTTTGCTTGATGATGCTTTTCAACATAGAGCTATAAAATCTGGCTTTTCAATCCTATTAACTGATTATAATTCTCCTTTTTATAAAGATTTTATGCTCCCTACAGGAAATTTAAGAGAGTTTCCCGTTGGAAAAAAAAGAGCCGATTTAATCGTTGTGACCAAAAGCCCCGATGATTTGATAGAAAAGTCTCAAGAAAAAATCATTTCAAAAATCAATACTCCTGATATTCCTGTTTTCTTCTCTAAGATTAATTATGGTAATGTAGTTTCGCTATGGGATAATAATCCGATCAGACTTCAAGACTTTGAGGAGATTATTTTAGTAACAGGGATTGCAAATCCAACTCCTTTGGTAGGATATTTAAAGCAATTTGAGTTAAAATGTAACCACATCAAATATCCTGATCACCATCCGTTTACTGAAAAGAACATTACAGAAATAATTTCAAAATTTGAACAAATAAATAGTAATAAAAAGTTAATTTTAACTACTGAAAAAGACGCAATGAGGCTAAAATCTCATGAGGAACTGAAAAGATATCCAATGTTTTATATTGATATTGAAATCCAGATAATTGGAAAACAAAAAGAATTTAATAAACTGATACTTGATTATGTTAGAGCAAATTAAACAAACAGCCGAGTTTTTAAAAAACAAGGTAAACCAAGAATATCAAGTAGGAATAATTTTAGGAACAGGCTTGGGAGGCTTGGTTTCTGAAATTGAAATTGAGTTCAGTTTTGATTATGAAGAAATACCAAATTTTCCTGTGTCAACAGTTGAAGGACATTCAGGAAAATTGATTTTTGGAAAGTTAGGAGGAAAAAAAGTTGTCGCTCTCCAAGGAAGATTTCACTACTATGAGGGATATTCAATGAACGAAGTAGTTTTTCCTGTTCGTGTAATGAAGTTCTTGGGAATTGAATTATTAGTGGTTTCTAACGCAAGTGGAGGAGTCAATCCAAGTTTTGAAATCGGTGATATCATGATTATTGACGACCACATTAATTTATTTGGAGACAATCCTTTAATTGGCAGAAACATGGATGAATTAGGTCCAAGATTCCCTGATATGAGCGAACCGTATAGCAGAGAATTGATTTCAAAAATTGAAAACATAGCCTCTGATAAAAATATTGATGTAGTAAAAGGTTCTTATGCAGGACTTTCAGGTCCTACTTTAGAAACTCCTGCTGAGTATGTTTATATCAGAAATATTGGAGCTGATACTGTGGGTATGTCAACTGTTCCAGAAGTTATTGCTGCTCGCCACATGGGTATCCCTTGTGTTGGTTTTTCTATTATTACGGATTTGGGAGTGCCAGGAAAAATTATTGAAATGACTCATGAAATAGTGCAACAAGTTGCTAATAAAGCTGAACCTAAAATGACAACTTTGGTGAAAGAATTAATTTCTTCTATATAGGATATTAATGAACAACTTTTAATGTTTTTGAACCGCTTTCATTTGAACAAACCACAAAATAAAGACCAGCTGATTTATTTGAAATATCAAATAT
>JBMYYT010000040.1:0-13584 GCA_049609665.1 Flavobacteriales bacterium
CGGTGATTATTTCAACAGTATCCTCAATTACTTTTTCTACTTTCTTTTCAATGATAGGTTTTGGTGGAGGAGGTGGAGTATTTTCTAATTCTTCGAATTTTTCCTTGACTTCCTGTTTTTTGGTAATTTTCAAGGAGTCATCTCCTCTGCCCAAATACTCTTTTACTTCTTTAAAACCGGTATAATTTGTGGTGTCAATTTTATCTTTTGACCAATCACCTCGAATTACTTTTCTTTTGTCAGAAATAGAGTCTTCTGTTTTTTCTGAATGATTATCACTCTCGCAAGAAAGAAGAATAACAGGAATAATAAAAAGGCTAATTAGGTTTTTCATAGTTTTCAAATTTTCTACTAATATCGGGTAAGAATTTAATCTCTTACAATTTACTAAAACTTATTGAAAAACTATTCCCAAATTAAATCCAGTATTTTGGAAGGCATTTCTACCGTTTAAAACATAAGAAGCACCCGCAAAACCACCAATATGTTTAGTAATTGAATGGTAAAATGTTCCACCAATTTTTTGATAAGAAAATCCAAACGATCTAAAATCAGCATTTGGTTTGCCTGGCATGTAATCGTTACCTCCAAAAGCATTAAGCACCTCAAACCATAAATCCGCATAAAAACTCCCTGCATATCCTATTTTCAAAGAGGTGGAAGCAGCATTAGGTGTAGGATTAGATTTTAAAAAATACCCACCTTGAAGTGATGCAAAAAAGTTATTCTTGAAATTTTGTTGGATTACAATTCTCCCGTCTCCAACTTTAGCTCTTTGTCCCAAAGCATTTCCTCCATTGGTTTGATAATTAGCAATTGGCATTGCATACCCTGCTGCTGCCATTAATCTTAAAAATCCTTTAGAATTTTCTTTGTTTAACAAGCTATATTTCAAATACACCGAAGCATCTTGAAGACTCGATTCAGCTCCACTATTAACACTCACGAAAGGAAGATTAACTTGAATATTTAACATATTGGATATTCCATAAATTCCAAACAGACTAACCGCTGTTGTTGTTCTATTAAAACCTATTTTATCTGTTCCCGCAAAGAGTTCGTTAGCTTTTTCATAAGCAAAAGAGAGTCCAACCGAGTAATCTTTTTTACTCTTCATATACCCATCCACAGGTCCTTGAGAGAAGAATGTTATAGGGCTCAGAATTAAGAGTAAAATCAGTTTTTTCATGTTAATTTGTCTTTGGTTTTCGAATATAGAAATCAAATCCTCCTTTGTTTTCAATAAACTCAAGACTTGGATTGGATTTCATATTTTCTCGTTCAGTTATTTTGGTAACAAAATAAACGTCCTTATCAATCTCTCCTTTCAATAACCAGTCGTTAACTCTGTTATTTAATTCATTGGCATTGAATTTTTTATTATCCGTTAATTCAGATTTATATTGTTTTATCACTTTATCGACTCCATCGGTAATTTCAACAGGTTGTTTTTTACTGTAAAAATATTGTCCATAGCTTTTGAATCCAAGAGTTGTAACATAAACATCTTTGCCTTCAAGAGATTCATAAAATTCAATAGCTGGACCTTGAGAGTATTTTTCTATTTTTGGTACTACAAATATGGCATAAAGCAGGAGAGTAAATCCACTTGAAATAACCATGGATTTTAAGAAATGGAGTATTCTGTTTTTAGTAAGAAAACGATATGCAAAGAAAATTCCTACAAGAAATAATAACCCAATAATAAACTCCCATCCTTGCCAATTCATATCAGTATTAAAGGAAGCAACTCCAAATTCGTCTTTTATGTAGGGAGTAATTAATTCATTGTTTTGGAATAGAATAGGAGTGAGGGTTAATAATAATCCAAAAATAATCCCAACCGAAATAAAAGAAATAGAAAGTAGTTTTGAAATCTTTTTGTTTTCAATATTAGCAATGTAAGGAGTCAATACGGTTGCTGCCAAGAAAGACAAGGGCAAGTAACTCATGGATGAATAATGGACAATTTTGGTCTTCACAATGGTGAATAATATCATCACTACCCAAAATAGAATAAGCATCCATCTTACAAAGTCATAAGGAACTTGCTGTTGTCGTCTTCTGAAAGCAGGAAAAGCTAATATAGACATTGGAAAACAACCGATTAATACTACTACAAAATGATAATAAAAAGGTTGCTCATGGCCTGCAACTGGTTGAGTGAGTAATTCTATCTGGTATTCGATAAACTCAATAATAAACCACGGACTATTGGTGATTGTTTCGTAACCAAACCAAATGAAAGTAACTGATAATGAGCTAATAAAAAAGATTAAAACTCCCATCATTGGAATTTTTACTTTACCTTTTTTTATTAATAAATAGGTCAAGAATGTCAAGATTAAAATTAGTAAACCTACAGGTCCTTTTGTAATAATAGAAAGCCCTATAAATAATCCAGCAGCTAAAGAATTTCTCTTTTTTGCAGTAGGTTTTTGAAGTACAAGGATTAAAAAATAGATAGATAGGAAAATGAAAAAATTGAAATATGGGTCAATAATTCCAGATTTGAAATAGAGATGTGGAAGAAAAGAAGCCAAGTAAACCAAACTCCAGACTAAGCCAAAGTTTTCTGAGACCAATTTCTTTCCAATTTGATACAAAGTGATCAACGAAATAATCCCGAGAACAGCATTAGGCAGTCTTGCTGCAAACTCATTAATTCCAAATATCTTCATCGAAAGTACTTGTAACCAGAAGAATAGAGGAGGTTTTTCCCAAAAAGGCTCGTAGTTGATTTGAACTTGAATGTAGTTTCCAGTTTCAATCATTTCTCTTGCTGATTCAGCAAAATTTATTTCATCCCAATCAAATAAATGAACATGACCCAAAAAAGGAAAAAAGAAAAGGATTCCTGCTCCAATCAAAAACAATATATTTTTTTGATTTAGAGTCATTTATTAAAGTTTTATTAGTGGTTTTTCAGCCCAAGTTCCCACATTTATTTTATTTAAAAAATAATAAAATAGTAAAGCTAAAAATGTACCCAATGTTGCTCCTGCTGCAATATCTTCGAAGAAATGTTGAGAAAGATATACTCTTGAATATCCGACAACTACAGCAATAATTCCGAATAAGAAACCCATTTTTCTGTGTTTACTGATTATAGCTAAAAAGCAAAACAGAGTAAATGCTGCAGTGGTATGTCCTGAGGGGAAGGAGTGAGCAGTTAGTTGTCCCATTCCAAATTCGGAGGGTAATAATCGGAGATTATCAATTAAAGCAGAAGGTCTCAAATGGTCAATAAATACAAGTCTTTTCAGTCCGAAAGTAACAGCTGCAGTCAATCCATAAATTACCATTCCCATAAGAGCAAATTTAGCTCCACGAAAAAGAAATATTAAAACGATAACAAGCAATGAGAACCATTCCACAATTTTTGTACTCCAAAAGAAAGTAACATCCCAAAACGGAGAATAAAACTGATTAGCTAATAATTGTGCTTCTTCCTTGCCATTCATACCCAAAATAATACATATCGCTATTATAAATAAGCAGTAGATGCTTAAGAAAGGAATGTTATGTTTTAATAGTTTAATCAATTAATATTTAATGATATAATGAGTTAATGTTTTTTGTTCTTTCTGTCCGAAGCTGTATATTTTGCTTTTGACATTATTTTTACCAATTCATTTGCTTCAATAAGCAATCTATTTAATTCAGTAAGATTTTCTGTCAACTTTGCATTTTTAATAATTTCAAGCCAATATTCAGTTTCATCTATTTCTTCTACAACAATACAAATTTTACTGTAAAATTCGTTGCTTGACCTTGCTCTGCAAGCTGCACGATAATTTGCTCCAGTAGATGTTGCTGACTTTACAATTTGGTAAGTAATTATTGAAGAAGCTTTTACAGTTTTTAGGGTTTCACAGAAATTAATAATATCAACAGCAAATTTTTTTGTCCGATTTTTCAATGCTGTTATGAATTCTTCTTTTTCTGTCATTAATTCAACTTCTTATAATTATTAGGTATTAAATCATTAACTCAATCACTCATTGTTACTTCAATAATTTCCAATTGTATAAACCTATTCGAGTAAAAAAATGTTTGAAGGATGTTCCTAAAACTCCAAAACCATAAGTCATACTTCTTTTGAAATTGATGGAAGAAGCTTCGTCAAAATACTTCGTAGGACAGGTGATTTCTGCAATTTCAAACTTTTTGTATATAATTTGAGAAAGCATTTGATTATCAAAAACAAAATCGTCAGAATTATCATTGTATTTTATCGCTTCCAACACTTCTTTAGAAAACGCTCTATATCCAGTGTGATATTCGGATAGTTTTTGTCCCACTAATATATTTTGAGTAAAAGTCAAAAATCTATTAGCGATATATTTATACATGGGCATTCCACCTTTTAACGCACCATTTCCAAGTATTCTTGATCCCAAAACTACTGGGTAAACTTCATTCGCAATCAAGTAAGAAATAGAGTGAATTAGCTTTGGAGTATACTGATAATCAGGGTGTAGCATGATTACAATATCAGCTCCAAGTTCCAATGCTTTGTTGTAACAGGATTTTTGATTTCCACCGTATCCTGTATTTTTTTCATGAACTATGATGTGCTTGATTCCAATTTTCTTTCCCAACTCACTGGTTTGGTCACTTGATTTGTCGTCAACCAACACCACGTCATCCACAATTTCAAAAGGAATTTCATTATAGGTTTTTTCCAGAGTATTTTCAGCATTGTAGGCTGGCATTACTACAATAATTTTTTTTCCGTCAATCATTCAATTCTTATTTGATGCAAATATAAGGAATGAATAAGAATTATAGATAATAATTATTAGTGATTAAGGCATAAGGCTTTAAATGGGATTTGATGAAATAGGAATTAACTTTTCAAGTTTTGTATCCCAAAGTTTCAGAGATAAGCATTTTTTCATTTCACTAAACCTAAATGAAGTTGTCTTTGGAGTTTGAAGTTCCTTAAATGTTGACATTGCTTCTGGAAGTCTATAGAACGGTATTCTTGAGTTTAAATGATGAACATGATGATAGCCAATATTTGCTGTAAACCAATGCATTATGGGAGACATTTTAATGTAGCTGGATGATTCAAGAGCAGCTCCTTCATAAGTCCACCCTTGATTATTTTTTAACGTAACATCGGGGAAATTATGTTGTACATAAAATAAATAAGTACCCATAGCACCTGCAAGAAGATTGGGTATTATGCTAAACAAAACCCAAGATTCTAAACCGAATACAAGTAAGATTATAAGTTGTAATCCGAAATGAAAAATTAGCGCAAAAAATGAATCCAAATGCTTTGAGAATGCAGTTTTTAATGGTTTAAGACACATTCCGATTATAAAAGTAAAAACATAACCCAATACAATAACAAAAGGATGCCTTGAAAAAAGATAGGATTTTTGAATTGCTTTGGAAGAATTATGAAATTTTTCTTCAGACATTACAGGAAATGATCCTATATGGGTGCTATACAATTTAGAATTATTTCTGTGATGAAAATCATGGCTACTTTTCCATACAGTTTTTGGAACAAGGATATAATATCCAAAAAGTGTAAATAATACTTCGGCAATTTTTGAGTTTCTGAGAATAGCTTCATGCAAGTAATCATGGTAGATTACAAACATTCTTAAAGACAATAATCCGCTTAGAACACTAAAGAATAATTGAACAATAAAGTGAGGTGAAACCAAAATAATACTCAAACTTGAAAATAAAAAAATCAAAGTTGAGAGAGTAAAATACCAACTCTTGAATCTATTTTCTTTTGTGAAACTTCTTGTCGCTAATGTTAGTTTAAAATTTGACATAATTATTGGCTTTTATTAAGAGATATCTCTTTGTTTAAACTGTTGTTTTTTAATAATTTAAAATGCGAAAGAACTGCCGAGATTAAATACTTTCTGCTGCTGTAAGGAAGGTTGTGCTTTTCACAAACTTCTTTAAGAATAGGTGTGATTTTTGGATAGTGAATGTGGCAGATATGAGGAAACAAATGATGAATAACATGGTGATTAAAACCTCCAAATAAATTGTTTATCAAATAACTTTCAGTCCCAAAATCAGAGGTGGTATATATTTGATGGTGCGACCAACTATGAGGTAGCACATTGTCCTCATTGGGTTCCGGGAAATTGGAATCTTCTCCTACATGGGTACTTAATAATACCAATGTGATTATCAAGCTTCCAAACAATAAAAGAGACAAAAAGGCAAATAGGATTATTGCAGGAGATACATCAAGAAAAATGATCGGTAGAATTACCATTTGTGCGAAGTAAAACAACTTAAAAAGAATCATTTTATATACTTCTTTTCTTGGATAATTTGAGTTGTCAAAAACGCCAATATTTTTGGATTTAGCATCTTTAAAATCTCTGTAAAATACCCATCTGAGTATATAGACTAAATACAGTATTGGCATATAGAAATGTTGAAAAGCATGGTAGGATTTGTGTTCATCCTTTGGAAATATTTTTACAATGTTAGTTTGTTGAATATCAGAATCATAATTCATAACATTTGGGAATACATGATGAGCTCCAAGATGCCTGTTTTTCCAATTGTAGGAGCTTGTGCCAAGGATTTCAAATATGATTAATAATCTCCTATTTGATTTTGGTTTTTTAAAGATTGCGTTATGTGCAGCATCATGTCCAATATTTAACCCCAAGAATACTCCAAAAGCACCTAAAATTGGATAAATTATAAAAAGAGCAAATAGATTGTTTCCAAAAATATAAATGCCTGAATAGATAAAGCAATAGAGCCCAAATAGAACTGATATTTTTATGTACATGGCAGTATTTCCATATTTTGAAATGGAATTTATTTTAAAATACTGATTTACTTCAGCTCTTAGGTCTGTAAAAAATGAATCAGTTTCGGGTGGAAATTTTAGATTTTTCATGATTTTTTATTTTCTGGATCTCTTCGCATGAACCATATTGTTAATTCTTCGTAGGGATGTTGAATTGATTGATATTCTTTATAACCAGCTAATCTGTAGAGTTTTCTTACTCTTGGTACAGTAGTTTCAACAAATATGGGTTGGTTTGTTTCATCCGCAATTCGAAACATTTCTCTCTTTATTTCATAGGCAGCCTCATTTCCTGAAATATTTTGATTGGAAGCAACTAACCAGCCAAGCAATCCTTCTTTTGGGCGTATTTCATTAATTAATTTTTTGTAACGAATGGCTTTAATTCCTCTGTTAACGCCAACAACAAAAAAGAATACATAAAGCTTTCTGAGTATTAGAGCAGTTGAGTTTGTATTGTTTTGTAATGAAAAAAACAGCACAGCTCCACTTTTGTTTTTAGTTAAAAACGCTCCTTTTTTTAAGCTGGCTTCATGAATAAAAAGTTTGAGAATACTTTTCATCTTTTTTTTATTATTGGCTATCATCCAAGTCATACCGGGAGAGTCTTTAAACGCCTCTTCAAATATTTCAAGAATTTTGTTTCTCTCTATTTTGTTCTCGCACAAATTCATTCATCTTTTTTTTTACCGATTAATACTTTGACCTTTCTTGATACTAAATTAAAATGTGGCTAATTGATACTAAAGTGAATTAATTCTATTTTCTGACACTACATATCTTTAATTATTTTTTAAAACACATATTTATAGTAGGTTAAATGTATATTTCTGACTCATATATTTGGATATGTATATTGGTTCGGGTCCTATTAACAATTGATATTTATTATTAACTCTATTTCCTTTATTCAATGTAAAAGCAAAGTATTATCTTTGTTAAGTAAAAATTAACAGAACTCAAATGGCAAACAACATATTAAAAGGAAAGAAAGGAATTATTTTTGGTGCATTGAACAATCAGTCGATAGCATGGAAAGTGGCTGAATTAGCTCATGCAGAAGGTGCTGAATTTGTATTGACAAATGCTCCAATCGCAATGAGAATGGGAGAAATTAATGAATTAGCAGAAAAAACTAATTCACAAATTATTCCTGCTGATGCTACTTCAAACGAGGATTTAGAAAATCTGATTACTAAATCACAAGAAATTTTGGGAGGTAAATTGGACTTTGTGCTTCACTCAATTGGAATGTCACCCAATGTGAGAAAAGGAAAACATTATACGGATTTGAATCACGATTGGTACACGAAAACAATGGATGTTTCAGCTATCTCTTTTCATAAGACTCTTCAATTATGTAAAAAACATGACGCTATAAACGAATGGGGTTCTGTATTAGCACTAACTTATATTGCTGCTCAAAGAATATTCCCGGATTATGGAGATATGGCAGATGCCAAATCGCTATTAGAATCAATTGCTCGTAGTTTTGGTTACCATTATGGTGTTGCCAAAAAAGTAAGAATTAATACAATTTCTCAATCTCCTACAGTTACAACTGCTGGAAGTGGAGTGAAAGGCTTTGATGAATTTATAAACTATTCAGAACAAATGAGTCCACTTGGAAACGCAAGTGCAGAAGCATGTGCAGCTTATTGTATTTCCATGTTTTCTGATTATACGAAATACGTAACGATGCAGAATTTATTTCACGATGGTGGATTTTCAGCAACAGGCGTTACACAACAAGTTATCGAAAAATTTGGTAACTAATTAGTTAAATTAATATTCTAATTATGAAAAAAATTCTTGTTCTATTTTCAATGTTAGTTGCTCTTTCAATGAGTTTCGGACAAGGGGAGGGAAGTGTTTTTACTTCCACAGGTAGAGGAGTTTCAACAACTTTTGCTTCTGATTATCAGGCGTTGGGTATTAATCCTGCAAATCTGGGGTGGGACAAAGAATTTAGAGGTAAAAGATTTGCTTTAGGTTTTTTGGAAACAGGTTTTTCTTTTAGTTCTCCTTTACTTAATAATCCTGTTTTAAATGAATCAAGGTCGATTCCTTTTAATTTTCAATTTAAAAGTGATGCAACTTTTGAAGAGTTTCAGGAATTAGCAAAAGATTTAGAAACAGGCTTCAAATTAAATCTTGATTTAAGGTTGTTTGGAATCGCATTAACCACTAAGCAAGGTGGATTTGCATTTTCAGTTACTGAGCGATACGCTATGAGTGCAGGGCTATCAAAGGATTTCTCTGAAATTTCTACTTTTGGTTTCGGAGCATCTTATTTCGACACTCTTACTTATGAGCAAAATGGTAACACTTACAAAGCAGTAAACTCACCTTCAACTTACGATTCACTCCAACAAGATACTTCGGTTCAGATAGTTTCAGGATCTTCTGCAAATCCTAAAACCGTACCCCAGTTATTTGATGGAACTCGAATTAAAGTTTCTTGGATTAGAGAATTTAACTTTGGATTTGGAAGAAAAATCTTTGCCAATGAAAAATTTGGAATCTATGGTGGAATCGGAATAAAATATCTTCAAGGGATGGCTTTGTTAGATTTAGAAGCTGCTAACAATGACTTGGGTGGTTTCATATCGTATTCTCCTTCTTTTGCTTCTAATAGCCCAGGACTTTTCTCTGGTGGGAGTCTAAGATTTAGTTTGCCAAAAGCTGCTGGTAGTGGTTTTGGAGTAGATTTAGGAATGAATGTAAAAGCTTTTAAGAGAGTGAAATTAGGAGTTGCAGTTAACGATATTGGAAGTATTACTTGGAGAGAAAACACTTATTCAGTAACGGCAGATACCTTTCTTAGAAATTTTGAAATTGCAGGGTTTCACAAAGATTCTGCCTCAGTTCAAGGAACTTCGGGAGGTGCAACTTTTGACAGTATACTGAACAACTTAGTTAACATTGAATCAGGTAATTTTGAAAGAAGAGTGAGTTTACCTACAACTTTAAGATTAGGAGCAAGTATTCAATTTGGAAAGTTTTTAGAAGTAGGAGCCGAAATGATTTCACCTTTAAACAATAATCCCGGAAACTTTACCTCTTCAGTCATTTCAGTGGGAGCTGATATAAAATTAGGACCGTTTATTTTCTCTTCTGGATTGGTTACCCAAAACAATGAAGTTTTGAGAGTTCCGTTTGGTATAGTGCTGTCGCCAGCACGAGGTACATTTGAGTTGGGATTATCGACAAGAGATTTAAGAAGTTATTTACAATTCAAAAAATCTGAAAACCCAATGTTTTCAACTGCTTTTGGGTTTTTAAGGTTTAGATTTTAAAAGAATAATCAACTATGATTGGATATTTTTTCATTCCATTTTTAATATTAATTGCTGCACCACTAATTTTTTGGCTTGGATCTTTGCTGTTTGTTTGGGTTAAGTGGCTTTTTAACGATAAAGAACAACTAAATGAAAGTTATTCTTACATCCATGATATAATAAACCCGGTTTCTGATAGTTATACAATTAAGTATAAAATTGGAACAGATTCCAAGGTTAAACTTTTTATTTTAAATACTAAGTTTGAGGAGTTAAAAAAACTATTTGAAGAAGATAAAATAATAGGAAATCATAATTATGATTTTAATTCAAAAGATATTTCAAATGGAACTTACTTCGTGAAAATGGTTACTGCAAATCAAACTATGACAAAAAAAATTATTGTTGCAAACTAAACTTAAATATTTAATTATTTGCACCTTGTTGTTGATTTCTTTTTCAAATCTTCAAGGACAAGGAAGTAGTGGATTAGATATTCAACCTCTCACGAAGTTTATTATTAAAACTAATTTCAGAATTCCATTTGCCACTCATAATCCTTTTTTCAGTAAAACGGCCGAAGGAGTTGTTGAAATGTCAGGGAGCTTAAATTATTCTCCTTTGAAAAATTTTTATGTAGGTGCAGGTTACAAGTACACCTATTATAAATTATCAGAAATTAAACTCAATGCAAGCCCTAACGAAAGATATAACGCCAAAATTCAATTACCTGGATTTTATGGAGAGTTGAGTTACTTTTTTCCAGTCTATGATAACTTTCTTATTGAAGGGAACTTACAAATGGGACAAGAAAGTATTTTGTCAACTTCTCAATCTTGTATTAGCACTGGGATAGAACACAAAAAGAAAGGATTGTTTGTAACTCCAAATTTAAACTTTCATTTATTGACCCAAGAAGCTTTTTTCTTTTACTTTTCATTAGGATATACTTTTTCTTCGCATGGACTTAATCCATCAGACCTTTGTGAAACTGAGTTCTCAGGTTTTGGAGATGAAAGTTATAATGGAAATTATAACAGCCTAAATGTTGGGTTTGGAATTGGAATTTCGATTTTTAAATCCACCGATAGGTAGAATGAAAATTGGAATAATTTCAGATACTCATGGACACTTAGATGATCAAGTTTTTGACTATTTCAAGGAGTGTGATGAGATATGGCATGCTGGTGATATAGGAGATTTATCCGTTACCGATAGACTTAAGGAATTTAAGCAACTTAAATGTGTTTTTGGAAATATAGATGGGGCAGAAGCCAGAAGTGAATTCAAAGAGACCATAAGGTTTAGTTGTGCTGGATTGGTTGTAATGATGACTCACATAGGTGGAAAACAATATGTTTATACTCCTCATTTAAGAGAAAATCTTAAACGAAATCCTCCAGATATTTTTGTTTGTGGTCACTCACATATTTTGAAAGTAGGGTATGACAAACGATTTGGGTTTTTATATATGAATCCTGGTGCAGCTGGTATTCATGGTTTCCATAAAGTAAGAACTCTATTGAGATTTGAAATAGTAAATAAAAAACCAACTAACTTAGAGGTAATTGAATTAGGCAATAGAGTTTAATTTTTAAAAGCAATATGGGGAAGAAAGATAGTTGTTGCAAGAAAAAATGTTGCAAAAAGTACAAAGAAAAGAAGAAAGAATATTGTAAGAAATGTCCTAAAACCTGTGCACAGTGCGAAAAGAAAAAGGACAAGAAGAAAAATAAAAAATCTAAGAAAAAGAAATAGCAACTTTTAATACTGCAATTTCGTAATCCATTTATATGAAGAAAATAATAGTCATTTTTTTGGTTTTAGTATCCTCAATTACTTTGTCCCAAAGATCCTCAGTTTTGTTTATTGGAAATAGTTATACAGGAGCTAATAATTTACCCTTGTTAACTTCACAAGTTGCAAATTCAGCTGGATTTACCTTAAATTATTCTGCTCAAACCCCCGGTGGAGCTCAACTCAGCCAGCATATTAACAATACTGCAATAATTAATGCTATCAACAGCCAACAATGGGACCATGTTGTGTTACAAGAACAAAGTCAGAAACCTTCATTTAATCCAGCTTATGTTTCTGCAAATGTTTTTCCTTATGCCAAGAGATTATGCGATACAATCCGAATGAATGATTCTTGCACTCAACCTATATTTTACATGACTTGGGGAAGAAAATTTGGAGATGCAGGAAATTGTTCAGCTTCTCCATGGCTATGCACTTATGATGGAATGGATAGTGCTTTGGCGGTTAGTTACAATACAATGGGAGCTCAAAACGATGCGTTTGTATCTCCAGTTGGAGCAGTATGGAATTACATTATTAAAAATCATCCAACCATAAATTTATACACCTCTGATAATTCTCATCCTAATATAAACGGTTCTTATGCAGCTGCTTGTACTTTTTTTACCGTTATTTTTAGAGAAGACCCTAATTTGATTACATTTAATTCTACCGTAAATAGTACAATTGCGGCTGATATAAGAAATGCGGTTAAGAAAGTTTGTTTTGACAGTTTGGTAAAATGGAATGTGGGTAAATATGATCCAGTTTCAAACTTTAGTTTTAATCAATATGGGAGTACTTTTGTTTTTGCAAATTCTTCTCTAAAATCCGACTCATACCAATGGAGTTTTGGAGATGGTGGTAATTCTAATGCAAAGAATCCAACACACAATTATTCTACTCCTGGCAATTATACGGTTTCTCTTATTTCAGGAAAATGTAAGTTGTATGATACGATTTCTCAAACTGTTACAGTTTTACCTTCTTCAATTTCGGAAAATGTACTTAGCAAGCTTAATATTTATCCGAACCCAAGTAATAATGGTGTTTTTATGATTAAGTCTTTTGGATTGTTGAATGAGGATGGAGCTGTTTATTCCTTCCAAGGTAAATTAGTGCGTAATTTTAAAATTAATAGTAATAGACAATCTATTAATTTATCTTCTTTACCTAAAGGGGTTTATTTCATTAAATTTTCTTCTACTCATTCAAGTACTTTCAAGAAGATAATAATAAACTAATTTTTATTTTACAAGAACTAACTGACTATCCTCAATTCCTTTCACCCAATGTTTTACCAAAGGTTCAATGTTGTAATAATCTCCTGATTTAAGACTGAAACTTTCTGATTTTTCATTTTCAAAAATTACCTCTCCAGACATGCAGATGAGGATAGCTGGAGTTTTAGTCACATGTTCTTTTAATAATGCGTCTTTTAAAATATGTAAGGAAATCGCTGTGCCACCCTCAGCAGGATTAAAAATATTAATTGCACTTACTGCTTTGTTTTTATCGTGTAGTTTGCTTAAACTCATTTGAAATAGGTATTATAGATTTTGAATGAACTATTTAAATCTTCAATAATTTGATTCGCTTTTTTTTCGTTTTCGATAGTTTTTAACTCTTTTATGAGTTCCATGTGGGGATACAGCCATTTATGAAGTTCATCATGACTTTTTCCTTTCA
>JBMYYT010000041.1:0-13275 GCA_049609665.1 Flavobacteriales bacterium
ATTGGATGATACATCAAGAGCAGCTATTGAGAAAAACACTGGACTAAACATTGCCACGACAGTACATGAAAATTCTGAATCAAACGAATATGATGTCATAACCATGTGGCATGTTTTAGAACATGTTTATGATTTGAAAAAAGACATTACAGCTATAAAAAGTAAATTAAAAAAAGATGGAGTTTTTATAGTTGCAGTTCCAAATTGTGATTCTTACGATGCTGAATTTTACAAAGAATATTGGGCTGCTTATGATTTACCTATTCATTTGTATCATTTCAGGCCAAAAAACATCAATGATCTTTTCGCCCAATTTGACATGGAAGTAGTAGGAATGAAACCGATGAAATTCGATTCATTTTATATAAGCTTGATAAGTGAAAAATATAAAAATGGACAAAAAGGTGGGATAGGAACTTTTGTGAGAGGGATGTGGAAAGGTTTGGTTTCCAATATGAAAGCCAAAAACGGAAGTTACTCAAGTCAAATTTACATCTTAAAAAATAAATGAAAATTCTAAAGTTTCTGGTTTATTCAAATAGTTGGATTTCGCTGGGAGCTTTTTTAATTACGTTACTTTCATTTAAAATTTTTGGAATAGATCCAGATGTTAAATTTTGTGTTTTTATATTTTTCAGCACATTATTTTCCTATAATTTTCAAAGAATTACTCGGCTCAAAAAAATAGCTAAGCTCTCTCCCAATGCTTGGATAGTCAAAAACTCATTCATTGCAAAAATAATTTTAGTTGTATCCGGAATAGGAGCAATAAGTTTCATTCCTATTTTTGAAGCTCCATTTACCTTGTTGTGGTTAATTATTCTTGGAGTTATATCTTTAGGATATTCTTACAGAAACTTCAGAGACTTACCGTATATCAAAATAATATTAATTGCAATAAGCTGGGCAATTACAAGTGCTATACTCCCTTTAATCATTGCAGGAAATCAACCTTTATCAAAATTTGTAATTGCATTTGGGTGGATATTCTTCTATATCATAGCAATCACGATTCCGTTTGATATCAGGGATATTGGCATAGATGAAGATTCAAAAAAAACTATTCCTCAATGGGTTGGAGTCAAAAGAGCAAAAATAGTAGCTTATCTATGCTTAGTAATCTCTTTTTTATTCATTACATTTTCATTGTCTCTATTCGGTTCAATTAGCCTTTTTATAAGTTATATAATAGCTGGTGTTTTAATTAAAAATTCATCCGAAAAAAGAAACGATCTATACTTTTCATTCCTGATAGATGGGCATATAATCTTTCAATTTCTTCTGGTTTATTTTCTCTGTTAGAGTTAAATGGTTAAATTTATCATCTATTTCAATCCCTTTCATGAAAAAATCTATACTATTCCTACTCCTATCAGGATCATTTTACACTTTATTTTCGCAAGATAATTCAACTGACTTTGGCCAAATTCATGGTAATGTTCAGACAGATGTTCAATATTACAATGAAGATTCGCTAATTGGAGCTCCCGTAGTTCCCGAAAAAATGTTGATGAATGGTTTTGCAAACATCAATTTTACCAGAGGAAATTTTGCGGCTGGGATAAGATACGAATCTTATTTGAATGCTCTCCAAGGATTTCCCGAAGGTTATCGTGGAACCGGAATTGGGTACAGGTATGCAACCTATGCAATGGATAACTTGGAAGTTACTGCAGGAAATTTTTACGAGCAGTTTGGTAGTGGAATGATATTAAGAGCTTACGAAGAAAGACAACTGGGATACGACAATGCTTTTGATGGATTTAGGTTAAAATACAATCCCTACAGAGGAGTTTATTTAAAAACCGTATATGGAAAACAAAGACTATTTTTTGACCAAGGACCAGGAATTGTGAGAGGAATTGATGGTGAAGTTGTATTAAATGAACTTTCGGATTCACTTGAAATGAATATGAAAACCAGAATTACTATTGGAGGTAGTTTTGTAAGTAAGTACCAAGAAGATGACAATCAAGGGCTTATTTTACCTGAAAATGTAGGTGCATTTGCCGGAAGAATTAATATCAACAGAGGCGGATTCTCTCTTAATTCGGAATATGTTGAAAAAATGAATGACCCTTCTGCTGACAATGGATTTATTTATAAAAAAGGACAAGCTTTATTAATAAACACTGCTTATTCTCAAAAAGGGTTAGGGATTTCTTTAACAGGGAAGAAAATAGACAACATGAGTTTTAGGTCAAACCGGAATGAAGGTCAGCAAAATGTATTCATCAATTATTTACCCTCAACCTCAAAACAACACACTTATAACTTACCAGCAACTTTATACCCTTATGCAGTTCAGCCCAATGGTGAAATTGCTTTTGAAGGTGATGTTTCTTACAAAATAAAGAGAAAAAAAAGAAAAAAAAATCAAAATGGGAAGTATCCATTTACATTAAGAAGATATTCTACTCAAGTATCTGTTAACTGGTCGGCAGCATTTGCCCCTGACACAAGTAACATCCCAAATGATTCATTAAGACAAGGGTGGACTACCAACTTTTTTGTACCTAGCAAGAGGGTTTATTTCAGTGATTTCAATATTGAAATAAGAAGAAAGCTAACTAAAGACTTAAAATTTGTTTATTCTTTCTTCAATATGCGCTATGACAAAGATATAATTGAAGGAAAAACTGGAAATGGTGTTGTAAATGCAAGAATTCATGTGTTGGATGTTACTTATAACATTAACGAAAAAAACACCATACGAGTTGAAGCACAGCATCTTGGAGTAAATAAAAAAGATAATTTCTATGAAGATCAAGGAAATTGGGCCACTGGACTTGTTGAATATACGATTTCTCCAAGTTGGTTCTTTGCGGTATTGGATCAATTCAATTACGGAAATAAAGATTCCGAAAAAAGAATTCATTACTTATTCGGTTCTGTTGGATATATCCACAATGCCAATCGATTTTCCTTAAGCTACGGTAGACAGAGAGCTGGAATATTTTGTGTGGGTGGAGTTTGTAGAGTTGTTCCCGCTTCTAACGGAGTTACCTTCTCAATGACCAGCACATTTTAATTAAAAATTTTGTAATTTTCAGTAATAAAAAATTTATCATGAAAAAATTAATTTACCTCGGACTAATCCTATTAATCGCTGCTTGTGATAAAATCGATAATCCTATACCTGTGGTAGAAGGAGAAGTAGGTGATGATTGCCCAGTACCAACTTTTGCTCCTAATACAAGTACTAAAAGAAACATATTGGTGGAGGATTTTACTGGACATTTTTGTAATAATTGCCCGAGTGCAGCTTATTCTATTGATACAATTAAGAAAAATATTGGGAAACAAATAATACCTGTTGCAATTCATGTTACCGCTCAATTTGCAGCCCCTCAAAGCGCTGAAGCTCCTAAATTTCAATCAGATTACCGAACACCTGGAGGGACTGAAATCAAGAATAGTTTAGCGCCTGCAGCAGGCTTACCCGCAGTTATGGTGAGCAGAAAAGATGGTTTTACTGGCTCAACAGGAAGGTTAAATGTTTTTTTAAGTTCCCTCTCTGCTAATGTAAGATCATTAATCTCTGATGTTCCAAAAGTAAAACTACAAACCCTTTCAACTTTTGATCCAGCAACAAACCGAGTTTGTGCTTTTGCTGAAGTCGAAATCATGGATAATTTAGCTGAAGACCACAGTTTAGTTTTTATGCTCCTGGAAGATAGTGTTGTAGATTGGCAATTGTACAACAATAATGGGGGTGATCCGATTTATGCTGGAATAAACAAAATCCCTAATTACGTGCACAAGCACATGCTAAGAAAAAGCATGAATGGTTGGCAAGGAAAGAAAATAATTGAGGCTGGAGCAACTGCAATAGGAGATAAAATTGTGGAAGGAGCAACATTTGTAATCACTGATGGTTCTTGGAGAACGGATCATTTAGAAATCGTAGCTTTTGTATATAACAATACTACTAAAGAAGTGATTCAGGCTTATTCAGAGAAATTGTGATTTAAGTTATTATGCTGAAGCTTTATGTAGGGTTGACTTATGTTTTTAATACATTTTTAGCTATTGGAATATTTTTTAGTATTTATGAGTTTGTAAGTGGTGGATATTCTGACCAATGGTTTTCTTTTTTAATATCTCTAATTAGTTTTTATATTATCATCTCTTCCCTTTATTTTATAAATAAATCTAGTAAAACAAGTGTTAAAACTAATTCTAATGACATCTTAGATAATGAAATAAACCTTGAATCAAAGAAATTCAGATTTATTTTTCCTTTAGCTATTTCAAACATTATTATTGGAGCCTTCCTAATAGGAATATCGATTTTTGTGTTAATATTTTACCCTATTTTCTCATTTGAAGATATTGAAGAAATTTTAAGATTCATATTATTGTTATTAGCGATTTTCTATGGCTTTTTAAAAATTAATTACACGAATTATTATTTAAAATTGATTCGAGAGAATGATTAAATAATACTATTAGTCAGATAATAGAATTTTCTCAACGCTAATTTAAATAAACTTAAATACCCAATACAACAGCTCGGTTATCATCCACATGCCCAACTGGAATATTGTATTGGATAGGAAAATCATATTCTTGAGTGCAATTTTCAATAATTTCTTTTACAGAATAACCAAACTCATCGTCTTTGGTTCCTGAGAATTGACCTACCAATAATCCTTTTAGGTTATTAAATTTTCCTGCTTTTTTTAGGCCGTGAATCATACGATCAATATTGTAAGCGTACTCACCAATTTCTTCTATCAATAAAACTTTATTATCTGTATTAATATCCGAATCGGTTCCCAAAAGGCTATATATAATTGCGAGATTACCTCCTACTATTTCATTGTTTTGAAACGGAGTTTCTAATTGGTATTCTTTATCAAAAAGAGCTGATTTTAGTGAACCTAAGGCAACTTGAGGTGTAGAATGATAACTGTTAACCATTGGCGCATGAACAGAAGCTACACCTAAGTTATTAAGTTGATTATGAAGCACTGTCACATCACTGAATCCTATAATCCATTTCGGATTAATTAAAAATTTTGAGAAATCTAACCTATCGATAATACGAACTAATCCATACCCTCCACGCGAACAAAAAATAGCTTTGATTTCTGGATTGTCAAGCGCATTTTGTAAATCAGACAACCTATCCGCATCTTTACCAGCCATCTTGTTGTGGATATCAAAAGTATGATATCCAAACTCAACCTTAAGACCCCAAGACTCTAATAATTTTGAATTTTCACGTACTTGCTCTTCATTCACCCTGCCTGAGGGAGAGAGAACAATTACTTTATCATTAGGTTTTAAAATTAGGGGTCTCATTACGTTTTACTTTAAAAAGTATTAATCGTCATCTGGAAGCTCTTCAATATCTTCGTCCAAATCATCCACAAAATCATCGTCTAAATCAGTCTCTTCATCATCCGAGTCATAATCATCCATTATATCTTCCAAATTCTGACTTACTTTTACTAAATAGCACGTATCACCTGTTCTTAGCTCCACGGCCTCAACACTTTTTCCTTTTGCATTCACAAAGGTTATAATATCTCTATTGTTATATCCGTTTGGATATTTTTCGACTAATTTCTGAAGAATATCTTCAGGTATTTTAATGTAATCGACAATTACTCTTTTCATTGGGAAATAAATTGTGTGTTTGAATTTCGGGGTAATATTAATGAAAAAAAGTAATTAAGCTGGTTTTTCAAATTAATATTTTTCAATAAATTTTGTTGGATTAATATAACCCTTGTATTCAGAAGAATAACCACCACCAATTGGCATATCCAAACTATCTCTAAGTTCAAAATGAAGGTGAGCTTTGTATTGTCCACCGCAATCACCCATATTCCCAATATGACTTCCTCTTTGTATCCAATCTCCTTTTTTTACGGTCATTTTACTAAAATGAGCGTAAAGTGACTCATAAAACTTCCCTCTGAATTTGTGTTTAATTCGAATCACTTTTCCCCAACCTCCTTCAATATCCTCAGCAAATGTAACTTGCCCATTAGCAATGCTATAAATAGAATCTCCGTAGTCTGTATTTCCTCCTCCGACTCCATTCCAATCGTCTCCTAAATGATTGTTTTCTCCAAACTTTTGTGCGTTGTAATACCCTGCTCCATCTGGTTTCCCAACAGGAAAATCAAATGAATCGGCTTCATATTCATTTTTGAATTCTTCAACATTATCAGTTTTCAATTTAGTACTATTTGTAAAAACTAATGTAAAACTTACTAAAATAGAGCATAATAGAATAAGAATAAACAAGTATTTATTGGACATAAGAAAGGCGTTTAATGTATTAAACGCCTCATTTTCTTAAAGTAACATTTCCGGGTTGGTAAAGAATGTTAAAAAGTGTATTTCAAAGGTCACCTTTCGATTCTCTCCCTTTGGTCGTACTCAGGGTTCGAAATTCACAATTAAAGTCCCAATAAAACCTCAACAGGATCTTTACCTCCGAACATCATTTTCTCTGGATTTTCTAACATTTCTTTTACTTTCACTAAGAAACCTACAGATTCTTTTCCGTCAATAATTCGGTGGTCATAAGAAAGAGCTACGTACATAATTGGGCGTATTTCTACTTTACCATCAATTGCGACTGGTCTTTGAACAATATTATGCATACCCAAAATTGCCGACTGAGGTGGGTTAATTATTGGAGTAGAAAGCATTGATCCAAATACTCCCCCATTAGTGATTGTAAAAGTTCCACCTTGCATTTCATCAATCGATATTTTTCCGTCTCTTGCTTTGATAGCCAATCTCTTAATTTCAGCTTCAATTTGAGCTAAAGTCATAGTTTCAGCATTTCTAACTACTGGCACCATTAATCCTTTTGGAGAGGAAACAGCAATTCCTATATCTGCATAGTTGTGTAGTACCATTTCTTTTCCATCAATCATTCCATTAACCGCTGGGAAATGATTTAACGCTTCGGTAACTGCTTTGGTAAAGAAAGACATGAACCCAAGGCTTGTTCCAAGCGTTTCTTTGAATTTCACTTTGTATTTAGCTCTAATATCCATGATTGGCTTCATATCTACTTCATTGAAAGTAGTCAACATGGCCGTTTCATTTTTAACAGAAACTAATCTTTCTGCCACTTTTCTCCGTAGCATACTCATTTTTACACTCTCCCTATCACGAGTTCCTCCCCATCCACTTACAGTATCTGCAGCGAATCCAGCTGACATAGCTGCTATTACATCTTGCTTCAAAATTCTTCCGTCAGGTCCTGTTCCTTGAACTTTTGAAATTCCATTTTCGTCCATTAATTTTTTTGCAGAAACAGAAGGAACGTCTTTCGCATAAGTTTCCTTTTTAGCTGGTTCAGCTTTTACTGGATTAGGGTTTGGAGCTGGTGTTTCAGCTTTTTTCTCTTCCTTCTTTGGTTCTTCTTTTGGTTTTTCAGAACCTGCAGGTCTCTTAGCATCCGTATCAATCAAACAAACTACTGCTCCTACTGCAACAGCATCTCCTTCTTCTGCTTTAAGTGTAATAATTCCTGACTCTTCGGCTGGTAATTCAAGCGTAGCTTTGTCTGAGTCAACCTCAGCAATGGCTTGATCTTTTTCAACCCAATCGCCAGTTTCTACTAACCATTCTGCAATTTCTACTTCTGATATAGATTCGCCTGGTGAAGGCACTTTCATTTCTAACATAATTCTTTATTTTATATTAAATAGTTCACTAATCAAATTTTGATGTCTTGCCTTTGAAGCCACTGGCGAACCACTTGCTGGCGAACCAGACTCTGGCCTTGAAACAACATCAAATCTAACCTCCATGTTTCTTGTTTTCTTCATTATAAAGGTCCAAGCTCCCATGTTCTCTGGTTCTTCTTGTAACCAAACATATTTTTTATCTTTTCCGTATTTACTTATTATATCTTCAATTTGCTTTTCAGGGAAAGGATATAATTGTTCCATTCTTACTAAAGCAACATGGTCTCCTTTTCCTTGTGCCTCTTTTTGTTCCAACACATCGTAATATATTTTTCCCGAGCACAATGCAACTGTTTTAACTTTCTTAGCATCCACAGTAGGGTCATCCATTACTTCTTTAAAGCTTCCTTTTGCCAATTCATCTAATGTTGATATTGCCTCAGGATATCTGAGTAATTTCTTTGGAGTAAACACTATTAAAGGTTTACGGAAATTTCTTTTGATCTGCCTTCTTAATAAATGGTAGTGGTTTGCAGGAGTTGTACAATTGGCAATTTGAATATTTTCATCTGCACATTGCTGTAAAAATCTTTCCATTCTTCCACTTGAGTGCTCACTTCCCATGTCCTCATATCCGTGAGGCAATAGTATAACCAATCCGTTACTTACTCCCCATTTTTCTTCGGCTGCCACAATAAATTGATCAATCATAATTTGCGCTCCATTGAAGAAATCTCCAAATTGTGCCTCCCAAATAGTTAATCCTTTGGGTACAGCAAACGAATATCCATATTCAAATCCTAATACTCCATATTCGGAAAGTAATGAATTGTAAATAGTAAATTTGGCTTGCTTATCATTCAAGTTATTTAGTGTAACAACTTCCTCTTCAGCATCTTCGGTAATAACTACTGCATGCCTGTGAGAAAAAGTTCCTCTCTCAACATCTTGTCCTGATATTCGAACTGGATGTCCTTCATCCAATAACGTAGCGTAAGCCAACATTTCTGCACTTCCCCAATCCAATCTATCTTCTTGAATCATAGCCTTTCGGTCTTTCATCAACTTTACAATCTTTCTGAAATACTTTTTCCCTTCCGGTAGTGTAGATAACTTATCTCCTAACTCCGTAAGTTTCTTCTTGGCAACTTTTGTGTTTATTGACTTAAAGACATCTCCTTCTTTTGCGTAAATAAAATCTTTCCAAGTTCTATTTAAAAAGTGTTTTACCGTTGCTTTTTCAATTTGTTTTGATGCACCAAAATCATCTTCTAACACTTCGTGAAACTTCTCTTTGAGTTTTTTCCCTTCCTCTTCTGAAATTACCTTGTCACCAATTAATTTATCTAAATATATATCTCTTGGGTTAGGATGTTTGGAGATTGCTTTGTATAATTTTGGCTGAGTAAACTTAGGCTCATCACCCTCATTATGCCCATATTTTCTGTAACATAATAAATCTACAAATACATCTCTATTAAATGTTTGTCTGTACTCCAATGCAATTGTCATTGCTTGAACTACAGCTTCAACATCATCTCCATTTACATGAAAAACTGGCGCTAATGTTGTTTTAGCGATATCCGTACAATAAGTACTTGAACGCGCATCTAAATAGTTAGTAGTAAATCCAACTTGATTATTGATTACAATATGAACCGAACCTCCAGCTCTATACCCATCCAACTGAGCCATTTGTAATACTTCGTATACAATTCCTTGTCCAGCAATTGCCGCATCTCCGTGAATTACAATTGGAATAATTTTCTTTTCGTCTTTTAGATACTTATCAATTTTTCCTCTTGTAAGTCCCTGAACAACAGGAGCAACAGCCTCAAGGTGAGAAGGGTTTGGAGACAAGGTTAAATGAACATCATGTCCTTTATCGGTTTTCATGTCACCTGACCAACCTAAGTGATATTTTACGTCTCCACTAAAGTTTTCGTCTTCGTAGTCTTTTCCTTCAAACTCACTGAAAATCTCTTCCATTGGTTTGTTGAAAATATTAGCCAACACATTTAATCTTCCTCTGTGAGCCATTCCCATCACAAATTCTTGAATCCCCATTTCAGCACCTCTTTCGATTAGTGCATCCAACGCAGGAATTAAAGATTCTCCTCCTTCAATAGAAAAACGTTTTTGACCAACAAATTTCTTTTGCAAGAAATTCTCAAACTCCGAGGATTGATTTAACTTGTGAAGAATATGTTTTTTTTCATCCACAGTAAACTGCGGACGATTTTTTAATTCTATTTTGTTTCTTAGCCAATCCAATCTGTCTTGCGCTCGAATATACATATACTCAATCCCAATAGATTGACAATAAGTCTCTTCAAGATGCTCTATAATTTGATTAAGAGTTGCTGGACCAATTCCTGTTACTTCTCCCGATTGAAAAACAGTGTTTTTATCTTCTTCACTTAGTCCGTAATTTTCCAATTCAAGACTTGGATCGTACTTTCTTCTTTCCCTTACAGGATTTGTTTTTGTAAAAAGATGTCCACGTTGGCGGTAATCTTCAATGAGATTTAGCACTTTAAATTCTTTGTGCATATTCTCAGAATATCCTCCTTCACTATCTTCGTAATTAATTTTTTGGAATTCGAATCCCTCAAAAAATCTTGCCCAGCCTGTTTCAACTGAAGAGGGGTCCTGTGTGTATTTCTTGTAAAGGTCTTCAAATGCGTTTACATCTCCGTTACTCAAAAAAGAAAATTTGTCCATAGTTTATTGCAAATTCGTTTACATAAGAGCACAAAATTACGCTCTTTTTCTTTGGAAATATAAAGATGCTACTTTTTTATTGCACACGAAAGTTTTGAATTGATTTTCTTAGGTTTCAATGATTATTATCCAAAAATAATTATGACTTTAGTTCCCAATACTTTCCCGTTTTCATTCCTTTCAAATGGACCTTGAATGGAAATTTCTTTTTCAGTTACTTTTTGCAGTAATTCTATTCGATTTGTAGCAATGTTCATTCCTTTTGAAGAATGCTCGTTTTGCTCTTGAGATTTATTTCGAATACTTGTATCAATACCTATTCCGTTGTCTGTAATTTCAAAATGAGTTTTATTATCCTTTCTAAAAATATCAATACTGATTTTTCCAGGTTTTTCCATCGGTAGCACTCCATGCCAAATACTATTTTCAATAAAAGGCTGCATAAACATCCCTGGCACTTTGGTTAATTCTACATCCACCTCATCTTCAATATTAATATCATAAGTAAATTTTTCTTTAAACCTCATGTTCTCTAAGGATAAATAGAGGTTTAATCTTTCTATTTCTTCAGAAAGTGGGATAAGATTGTCTTCCACTGATGAACTATCCAGATTTTTCCTTATCAATTTCGAAAAATTAGATAAGTATCTATTCGCGGATAACTTATCTTCTTTATTAATATAGAACTGAATAGAATTAAGTGAATTAAAAATAAAATGCCTGTTCATACTGGCGTTAAGTGACTGTTGTTCTAATTTAATTAACTTGTTCTTGTAATTTAATAATTCTACTTCTCTTTCTTGCCTTAGTGTATTCCTTCTTCGTATGATGAAGTAAAAAACAACTCCAAAAAACAAGAACAGAACACCTATTCTGAACCACCAAGTGAGCCAGTAAGGTCGGTTTATGGTAAATGATATTTTCTCCGTTTCGCTCCAGTTTTTTCCATCAATAGTAGATTTAACCATAAAAGTATAATCTCCATATGCTAAATTGGGGTATCGAGAAAAATTAACGGCTTCCATTGGCGACCAGTCATCTCCCAATCCATCAAGTTTATATGAATATTTTACTTTACTTGGATCTTTAAAATAATTTGTTTGGTAGTAGAAAGTAAAGGTGTTTTTCTTATTTCCAAACTTTAATTTTGAAGATTTTTCCATCTCACCTAACCAATTCTTTTCTTCAAAAAATAGTTTAATGTTGGTTAAATGAATAGAAATATCATAGTCTGAATTATCTTCGTTTTGAGATTTTCTGTAAATATTAACTCCTTCACTGGTTCCCATCCAAATGTTGTTTTCGGAATCTTGAAAAATAGCGTTAATATTAGTCTCCATTCCTATCAACCCGTTATTCTCCGAATAGGATTGTATATTTTTCTTTCCTTTTAAAAATAGATTTAGATCCAATCGAAAGACTCCTTTATTCGTTCCAAACCACAGTTCGTTATCATTGTCAATTTTCAAAAAATTAATAATTGGAAAACTATTCTCAGATGAAAAATTTATCTTTTCGAATTGTGAGCCATCGAAATAAATAAGTCCTTTTTCAGTTCCTAACCAAATCCTATTCCCCAATGATGCAAGAGAGTAGACTTTATTGTTCAACAGCAGAGAATCCTCTATCAAATTAGCTTCAAATCCATCATAACTTACTAATCCCTCGGAAGTTCCAAACCAATACATACCATCTTGAGTTGAAGTAATAGCACGGGTTTGTGTATACGGATAATCATTAATCGATGTAAATTTGGAGTCTTTAAAATAGGCAACTCCTTTGCGAGTTCCAATCCAAAGAACATCAGGAACTTCTTGAAATATAGATTGAACTTTGTTATGAGGTAATCCATCTTCTTCTGTATAAGTTTTGAATTTACCATTTTGAAATAAAGAAAGTCCTTCAGAGGTTCCGAGCCACAATCTATTTGTTAAATCTTTTTTTATGGTCCAACAAATATCACTTGGCAAGTTTGATTGGCGCGCATTGAAATTAGTAATTCCATTTTTTTCAATTCTACTTATCCCTTCGCCATAAGAACCCATCCAGATATTCCCTTTTTCATCTTCGGCAATGGAAATAATTAGGTTTGCTGGCAAGTTTTCCTTCTTGGTCAAAAACTTAAATTCCTTATTAGCAAATTTAACTAATCCTTGTCCGTTTGTCCCAATCCAAAAATTACCTTCTGTATCCTGGAAAATAACTTTTGGCGTCCCTTCAAACCCATTTTTTGCAGTATAATTCTGGACTTGTTGATTCTGATTTACTTCTGACAATGCTGTGTTAGAGCAAACCCAGGCATTTCCTGACTCGTCAACTAACAAGTTGGTAATAAACCCATTAAAAAGATTAGAATTGTCTTGAGTTATTGGATAAACATTGTTTTTATCTAAAAAATAAACTCCATTTTCGGAAGTGCCTAACCATATCTTACCCAATTTAGTTACTCCAATACTTGTCAAATCTAATTCAACAGACATCGAAACCTTTGTAAGGTTGGTGTTAAAAATATAATAAAGTCCTTTGTTTGTGGCTACATATATTTTATATCCATCTCTGAAAATATCTTTTACTTTGAAATCCTCAGTGGGTCTTTTGAATATATGATAGAGTTCGAATTTTTTATTTTTTTTTATGAAACAGTATATTCCTTTTTCAACGGTCGATATCCAGATTTTATCTTCGTGATGAATCACTTCAAGAACATCCGCTTCAGCAAACTTCTCGTTGTGAAAAAAACTGACTATTGAATCGTCTGAAACAATTGAACAGCTTTAGCTGGCCCGAAGGGGTGAGACGGATTGAGAGCGAGTGCCTCAAGGCACTCGATCCCGCTGAACGATTCGGCATGGATGTCGAGGCTGGGGGCGCGTGCGAAGAGTCA
>JBMYYT010000042.1:0-13234 GCA_049609665.1 Flavobacteriales bacterium
TGCACTATTTTAGAAAAAGAAATGAGTTTAATTTATGGGATTATTTTACCACTTGGTTAATATTACAAACATTTACTATACTATTTAACCATTTCCCTTTATACTTAGATTTTTGTGGTTTTGAGGATACAGAAACATTATATGTTAGTGAAAAAACACCAAATAAAATTATTGTAAATAGAGCTGAAGATTGTGGAATTTTTGATGCTGGAGGATCTTGGATTCAATTAAAGCAACCCTATCTTCTAATTTTCAATAAATACGAAGAAATAGATACAAATACTTTAGATTTGACTCACTGGAAAAGACTTTAAGAATTGACATAAAAAAACCAACCTTTAATGTAAAGATTGGTATTAAATATTTTATTAAGTTTAGTTACAAAACCTTAGCATCCACAAAGAAAGTAGAATTAACTTCAATCTCGTGATCCGATGTTATTATTTCATCTGTTACAGTTCGAACTCTAATGTTAAACTCTTCTTTAAGGATAAAAGCTTTAAAATCTTGGTTTGATACATTCAGAGAAAGAGTTTTACCAACAGTCTCAGGTATGTTTTCTTTCCAAGCTACTTTTACATCGTTCAATCCATCAGCTTGTAGATAAATCTCAACTGATTTTAAAAATTTGAAACTTGATGTAGAAGGAGACTTGAGTTCCAAATTCAGTTTTTTAAGCTCAATTCTTTCAATCTTATCTTTTCTCGTATCGTTTATATGAAACTTAGTATCCGAGTTTGTTTCAATATCTGGGCTAAAAACATTGAAAGGAAGATTAATACCAGAACTCGCAGGAATGATAATTGAATTTGAATAATCTATATCAAACTGTGTAAGTTCATTCGCTTTTTTACAAGATAGAATCGTTGCAAAAGCAAAAGCAAAAAGAAGTAATCTTTTCATATTGATTAAAGTAATTTCGCGTCTACTTCAAAAGTACCCTCAATATTGATTTTATGATCAACAGAGATAGCTTCATCATTAGTAGCTCTTGCTCTCATTTTGAATTGATCCGAGATAATGAATGGTTTCAAATCAGTATCAGAAAGTTCAATTTTCATTGATTCTCCTACAGTTTCTGGAATATCCATTTTCCAAGCAATTCTTTCTTCTCCTTTTCCATCCGCTTCAATGTAAACTTCAAGAGATTTCATAAACTTGAGACTTGAACCAGTTGGATCAGTAATACTCACTGTTAAGGATTTTAATTTGATACTTTCAACTTTATCAGATGCTGTTCTATACTTTTCAAATTTTTCTTTGTAATCAGAAGTTATTTCTGGAGTGTAGAAATCGTAAGGTGTACTAACAGTTGAAGTTGCAGGAACTGTAAACTCTGAGGAATAAGAAATATCAAACTTTGTTAGCTCTTCTCCTTTTTTACATCCTGACACTAATAATAATGCGGTTGCTGCTATTAAAAATAAATTTTTCATAATTGTGTTTTTTTAATTGAATTCAAATATAAAAAATAGTTTTATATTTAACAAAAAACTAACAAGACAACAAGCTTTTAAAAATTGAAAACCAGTTAATTAGAGGTTTTATTAGTTTTCGTTTTATTTTCCAGTTAATATAAATCTTACGGTTTAAGACAATGAGCATAACAAAAGGCAATAAAAAAACAATTCGAGGTTGGATGATGTATGACTGGGCAAATTCAGTTTATAATTTGGTAATTAGTTCGGCAGTTTTTCCGATTTTTTATGAAGGTGTTACTAAAAATGAAGAAAATGTATCTTACATTAATGGGCACAAGCAATATATGGTAGAAGCTTTTGGAAGTGAGTGGGTTAATACTTCATTGATAACTTTTGTTGGTGCGTTAGGATTTCTGATTGTTGCTTTCATCTCTCCAATTTTGTCTGGTGTAGCTGACTATATTGGAAGAAAGAAAATGTTCATGCGAATTTTTGTGTATTTGGGTTCTTTCTCTTGTATGGGTCTTTATTTTTTCGATTTTGAACACATTGAAATTGGTTTTCTTTTTTATATTTTGGCGTTAATCGGTTTTTGGGGAAGTTTGGTGTTTTACAATGCTTTTTTGCCAGAAATCGCTGAGAAAAAAGATCATGATAGAGTAAGTGCTGGAGGCTTTTCAATGGGATATTTAGGAAGTGTTTTATTGCTAATTATTTGTTTGATTTTGGTCACATTTAATAATTCATTTCAATTTTTAGGAATAGCTGATTATCAAATTGATGGTGTTGAATATTCAGGAAAAGGGAATGCTTCAAGATTAGGTTTTCTTTTAACAGGTTTATGGTGGTTTGGGTTCAGTCATGTATTCTTTTTTAGGATAAAAGAAACTTGGGAAAAATATACAGTATCGAGTGATATTCTTGGAAACGGTTTTAGAGAGTTAAAATCTGTATACAAGGAATTTATGCAAGATGTTAATTTAAAGAGGTTTTTGCCTGCATTTTTTATGATTAGTACTGGAGTGCAAACAGTTATGTTGGTGGCTGTATATTTTGCTGCAAAAGAGATTCAATGGGCAGAGGAAAGTGATAAATCGAGCGGACTAATAATTAGTATTCTTCTTATTCAATTAATTGCTATTCCGGGAGCAATGGGTATGGCAAGAGTATCAAAAGCTATTGGAAATGTGAAAGCACTTCAGATTATTGTTTTTGCTTGGGTGTGTATTGTTGTATGGGCATATTTTATTCACACTCCGGTCGAGTTTTATTTTACTGCAGCAATGGTTGGTATGGTGATGGGAGCGGTTCAATCCCTTTCACGTTCTACTTATTCCAAATTTTTGCCTCCAACAGAAGACACCTCTTCTTATTTTAGTTTTTATGATGTTACCGAAAAGGTTGCAATTGTTTTAGGTATGTTCATGTTCGGGTTCTTAGAGCAATGGACTGGCAGTATGAGAAACTCAATTATTGCGGTTGGAATCTTTTTTGTATTTGGATTTATTTTACTAAGTTTCGTTCCTAAAGATAAAGTGAAAAAAGCTTAAAATGGCCAATTCAAAAAACCATATTTACGTTTCGGTTTCTAATGATTTATTCTCTGACCAGAGAGTGGATAAAGTCTGTAATTCTTTAATTTCAATGGGATTCAAGGTTACTTTAGTCGGAAGAAAACTACCGAATAGTTTGCCTTTAGATTCTCGGAGTTACAAGACCAAACGAATTCATTTACTTTTTAAAAAAGGAGCTTTTTTCTATGCCGAATTAAACTTTAGATTGTTTTGGTATTTACTCTTCAAAAAGCACTCTGTTCTTTTAGCGAATGATTTGGACACGCTATTAGCCAATTATTGGGTGAGTAAATTCAAAAGAAGCGATTTGGTATATGACTCACACGAATATTTTACGGAAGTTCCTGAATTAGCGGAAGGTTCTTTTGCAAAAAATATGTGGTTGAGAATTGAAAGAAAAATTTTCCCAAAACTCAATAATGTTTACACAGTTTGTGATTCTATTGCGGATATTTATTCCAAGAAATATGGAGTAGATGTAAAAGTGGTTAGAAACATTCCGAGAAAGAATACTATTAAATCTTTTAAATCAAGAGAAGAACTTGGACTTCCAATGGATAAGAAAATTCTCTTACTTCAAGGAGCTGGAATTAATATCGACAGAGGTGCAGAAGAAATGGTGGAAGCCATGAAATTTCTGCCAGAAGATTATTTATTTGTGATCATTGGAGGAGGAGATGTGTTTGAAACTTTGAAATACATTATTACTGATAATCAATTGGAAAACAAAATACTGATTAAAGGAAAGATTCCTTATTCGGAACTTGTTCATCATACTTATAATGCGGATTTAGGTCTTTCCTTGGACAAAAACACAAGTTTGAATTACCAATATTCTTTGCCCAATAAACTATTTGACTACCTCAATTATCAAACACCAGTTTTGGCTACAAACTTAGTTGAGATAAAGAAAATTGTAAATAAGCATAAAGTAGGGTGGATAATTAATACACATGAGCCAAAACATATTGCTGATAAAATTCAGGATATTTTTAACAACAAAATAGAATATCAAGAGTTTAAAGACAACACAAGAAAAGCCTCTGAAGAACTGAATTGGGAGAGTGAAGAATTGGTGTTAAAACAAATTTATTGTAAGTTATTAAAATGATAGAATCGATTAATATTGTGGCGTTTGACGTTCCTTTTCCTGCCAATTATGGAGGAGTTATTGATGTTTTCTATAAACTCAAAACGTTTCACAAAAACGGAGTAAAGGTTCATTTACATTGCTTTGATTATGGCAGAGGAAAGCAGGAAGAACTCGAAAAGTATTGTGAAAAAGTATACTACTACAAGCGCAAATCTGGATGGTGGCATAACTTGAGCTCAACTCCTTACATTGTAAAAACAAGGTCTTCAAAAAAACTGAAAAGAAAACTATTGTCCAATGATTTCCCAATCCTATTTGAAGGGTTGCACACTTGCAAATTACTTTCCGATGAGAAATTAAAGAATAGAGTGAAAATTTACCGAGAAAGTAATATTGAACACCGCTATTACAAGCATTTGGCAAGTTCGGAAGTCAATTGGTTCAAGAAAATTTATTTGAGAATCGAAGCCAATAAGCTCAAGCGATTTGAACCCATAGTAAAACATGCTACACATAACTTTATAGTTTCACAGACTGATTTTCATTATTTTGAAATGAAATATCCCAATTGCGACAATCATTTTATTCCAAGTTTTCATGCTGGAGAGAAAGTAAGGATTCAAAAAGGCAAAGGTAAATTTGTTCTTTATCATGGAAATTTATCTGTTTCTGAAAACTATAAAGCAGCATCCTACCTATTGAGAAAAATATTTTCAGTAATTGATGTTCCTCTTATTATTGCGGGTTTAAATCCACCTGAGTATTTGGAATTAGAAATAAAAAGTCATCCTCATGTTACTCTGATTGCAAACCCTGATGAGGAAAAAATGAATGAATTAATAGAAAATGCTCAAGTTCATTTCCTGTTTACTCATCAAGCTACTGGATTGAAATTGAAGCTGTTAAACGTACTTTACAAAGGCAGACATTGTTTGGTAAATTCTAAAATGGTAGAGGGAACAACCTTAACAGAATGCTGTCATGTAGAAGATGATAAAGACAAACAAATTCTATTGATAAAGGAATTAATTTCCAAAGAGTTTGAAGCGGAAGAAGTTACTCACAGAACGAATATTTTGAAAGAAAACTATTCGAATGAGGTGAATTTTAATCGGATTATGGAGGTTTTGAAGTTGAACAAGAATTAATTACTTAATCAAACTCAAAATTTTATCCATAGTTTCTTGACTGCGCCAATTGCTTTCTGCTCCAACTTTTTCGTAAACTACTTTCCCTTTTTGATTAATGATGTAATTGGTGGGAATTGAATAAATATCAATCTCTTTTAATTTTTGTGTCATGTGCAAGAAAGTAATATCAAAATTATTTTTGGCTACATACTTTTTTTCTTTAGCAATGTCATAACCTGAAATAGCCAAGAAAACAAAATTTTCATTTTTTAATCTATTATAGACGAACTGTAAATCAGGCATTTCATTAATGCAGTCACCACACCAAGGTGCCCAGAATGAAATGAAAATATTTTTTCCTGCGTAATCATTTAAATCAACTGGATTATTATTTAAATCAGTAAGTGAAAGCTCATGAAACTCAATTGTTGGGGGTACTTTGTATTTCGTATATAGGTAAATGGAACCGCCAATAATAGCGATTAGAAAAAGTAGAGTAGGGAATTTACGTTTCATAATTAGTAATTAGCAATCGCCACCATGATTTTCTCCATTTTCTTGGTCATTGTAGAAGTGTAACAATTGTAATTATTAGCAATAATAGCAAATGCCAAGTTTCTTCCAGATTTACTTTTTACGTATCCCGCATAGCTTTTTACCCGAGTCATAGTTCCACTTTTGGCTCTCAACCTACCAGATGCATAAGTTTTTCTCCCGATTCGCTTCATTGTTCCGGATTTACCTGCAATGGGCAAAGAGCTGTAAAAAGATTTGTAGTTTTTACTTTTCTTCATGTATCTGAGAATTGAGGTCAAATGAAACGCTGAAATCGCATTCATCCTTGACATTCCGCTTCCGTCACTTACATACATTCCTTTTGCATTTATTTTACTACTCCAGAAGTTTTTAACTGCTAATGCTCCAGAGTAATTACTCCCGTCATTATAGCGATTCATTCCCATTTCGTTCAATAAATGCTCTGCAAACAGATTGATACTGATGTGATTGGTATAATAAGCTATTCTTCCAATGGAAGGAGAGATGTGAGTGTAAAAGTCATTTCTAACAGTTGGAATTGAATCACCGTTTAGGAGCAAAATTCTTTTTGTTGAAGCATTTTTTCCTACTTTAATACCTGCTTTAAGCATAAAATATTCCAGGTCATAAGCAGCTTGAAATGCCGGATCATTCATTGAAGCTTTTACATTAAATTCTTTTCTATCTTTTGGAATACTTCCTTTTATCAATCTATAATTTGAATAGGGGGCACTGTAAACATAAGCATTATCTTTTCTGCTTTTAGCGGATTTCACTCTATTATTTATCACTTGATTTGGAGCATAAGGCGTAATACAATCTACTGAGGTTGGATCACCTTCATTCTTTCCCGTGCTAAAAGTTATCGTAGTTAAATTGTCAAATATTGAAAGTCCACAAGGTCCTGCACCATAATAATTCCCCATATCTCCCCATAACCAGGAAGAGGGAATAAGATCATAAGAATATCGGCTTGCGTCTCCAATTACTCGCCCTGTGATGGAATCAATGCCTAATTTCTTAATTTCCTCCACCCAAGTTTTCATAAAATCAGATTGATTCTCGTCTTTTTTTGTGAAATATTTTGAACCTAAAGTAGGATCTCCACCTCCTTTGATATAGATATTTCCATTAAGAATTCCATTAGAATCAATAAATCCATCGTGTTGCAATCTGGTTTTGAATGTTTTATACGAACCTAATTTAACTAATGCTGCACCAGTAGAAACTATTTTCATGGTAGAAGCAGGAACTAAACTTGTTTTAGGATTATACTCGGCAATAGCAGAATCTGCATCCAAATCAAACACTCGAAAGCTAAAACTTGCATTTTCAAGTATTTTCTCATTTCGAATCTTTTCAAATGTTCGTTGAATGCTGTTTTGTGAAAATCCAAAACTGGAAATCAGTAAAAGAGCAACTATGTTTTTTAAATTCTTCATATAATGTTGGAACAAGTAAAAATAAGAGATTGTTTTAATTCTTCACAAGTTGAGATGCAATTAATATACCAAGTCTTAGTTGAAAACTTTCGGATTAAAGGAATTAATTAATTATAAGTATCTTAAACAATGAATTTCTGGAACAATAATCCCGGTATACGACTTGTAATTCCATTTATACTTGGGATTATTATTTCTATTGAATTGGAAATTAGTTCTTTTGTAGTCTTCTATTTAGGATTATTTTTACTTCTGATATTTGGTGTTTCTTTCAAATTTTCTTCATTTAAAAGCAGAAGGATTTTGGGATTAATAATTTCATTATCAATCGTTTGTTTTGGTGTTTTTTATACTACTGCTCGTACTCAGAAGTTTTCTTTCCATCATTTTTCAAAAGCTGTTAATGAAACTTCTTTCTTAAAAGTAAGGATTAGTGAAAATCTAATTGAAAAAGAAAATTCGTATAAAACACTCTGTGAGGTAGTTCAAGTAAATACTGATAATTCCGAATCTGTGTCGGGTAAGTTTTTAGCCTATTTCAAAAAGGACTCTTTGTTAGATTTAAAATATGGAGATGAAATAATAATAAAGAATAAGTTGAGAGAGATTGAGGAAAAACGAAATCCAAACCAATTTGATTACAAAAATTATCTGAATCTCAATCAAATTAATTATCAAGTGTTTTTAGATACTTCTGATTGGGTTCATACTGGTTCAAATACCGCAAATCATATCATAGCTTTTTCACAAAAAATGAGGAAGAAGCTCTATAATTATCTCAAAGAGAATGGAGTAGTGGATGACCAACTGAAAGTCGCATCAGCTTTGTTGCTTGGTTATCGTGAAAATTTAGATAAAGACTTGGTCAAATCCTATTCAAGTGCTGGTGCGATGCATGTGTTAGCAGTTTCAGGACTTCATGTTGGTATTCTGTATATTTTGTTGTCTCGTTTATTGAATTTTTTCAAAGGACTCAGAAAGAGAAAGTATTTGGTAGCATTAATTCTTATTTCGTTTCTGTGGTTTTATGCACTTATGACAGGACTTTCTGCTTCGGTGATGCGGGCAAGTACCATGTTTTCGTTTATAATTATAGGAGATAAATTACTGAATCGATCTACTTCAATTTATAATACGTTGGCAATTTCTGCTATTATTTTATTGGTTATCAATCCTTTCATGATTTATCAAGTGGGGTTTCAATTGTCTTATGCCGCAGTAATCGGAATTGTTTATCTCCAACCCAAGTTGAATAGATTATTCTTTTTCAAGAACATCATTCTTAAAAATATATGGGCGATTACCTGTGTTTCAATAGCCGCTCAAATAGCTACATTTCCTCTCAGTCTGCATTATTTTCATCAGTTTCCGGTTTACTTTTTTGTTTCAAATTTGATTGTAATTCCTTCTGCTATATTGATTTTTTATTTGGGTATTGCTTTGTTTGTAACTGCCCCATTTGGAGGACTTTCGTTAGTTATTGGGAAGTTAATGAATGGAATTATTTGGGTATTGAACCACGCCATATTTATAACTCAAGATATCCCATATTCACTGATTGAAGAAATTGAACTTTCAATTTTTGAGACGTATTTATTGTACGGAATAATTATTTCATTCTTAGTAACCCTTTATTATCGTAAGATCAAATTTGTGTACTTGTCCTTCTCACTCTTGGTGTTGTTTGTAGGCTTAAATTTAGTTTCTCAGTATAACTCCACACAACAAGAATATTTTACTTTTTATTCCATTAATAAGAAAACAGCATTGGAGTATACCAAAGGCAAAACCACCTATTTTATTTCAAATAAAGAATTGCAAGAGGATTGGAGTATGATGTTATTCAACGTTAATAATCATTGGAATACTCATAATATTACTAAGAAAGTATTTTTTAACTCTGATTCGCTTCCTGATAAATTTTCAGACGATAATTTATTGATAAATACCAGATTGGTAGTTTCTTCCATTGGATCAATTTGGTTTTTTAATTCACAAATACAACCACTTGTGGAACCCGATTATGTTTGGATTTCAAATAAAACTCTTAAAGGACTTAGTAGATACCTGAAAAAAAACTCTCCGAAAAAGTTAGTGTTTGACAGTTCAATTCCAAGCTACAAACAGGATTATTATTTACCCTATATTGATACATCAAAAACTGAAGTAATCGAATTACAAAGTGGAAGTTTCAAAATAAAATATTAATCTTGCGTATGAAAAATGTCGTGCTAATTCTTAGTCTATCAGTGATAGTTTATGGTTGTTCACTATTTAGAAAAAAAGATTCAGTAATTATTCCACTTACTCCTTGTGAGTATTTTCAATCTAAAATTAATTTTATTGATAGTAGCGCATCAGTAACGGAACAAGATATGATTGGCTCATGGGATGTGATTGAGAATGTAGTTGGATTTTATGAAAATGGATGTTGGGACACTGCAAATATTAACATAGAGGATAATATTATTTATCTTAAAGATGGTGTTTTTAAAGCTGGAATTTTTAAACTACCTGGAGAATATGAATTGAGAAACAACGGAAAAGTTTTGTATCACTACGATGCGGCAGCAAGGGAAAGTTTTTTAGAATTTCAGTAATTAACGATACAATGCATCTGATTTTTGATGAGTATAATGGCAATAAACTTACAGCCTATATGAGATTGGAGAAAGTAGCTGTCAAATAACTAATCCTCAAATTTAACCATCAGTAACTTCTTAACTCTTTTACGTGCAAAAATATAGAGCAAAACTTCTTTGTCACCAACTTGTTGGCTTCTTGTTGGAACTATTACACCTTCTATTTTTTTATGATCTGTAAGAATGTCTTTTCTTAAAAAACCCTTTGAGTTTAACTCATAAACAGATACTACGAGATTTTTTCTGGAAGCTGAACCCGTACTTTTCGTATACTCATAGTCAAGGGCATGATTATCTCTATGATCATTAAATATAAAATATAACTTGTCATCTACTACAGCCCTTACATAGCTTGAGGTGATTGTAGTTCGAGAAGTATGATGAATTTTTGGAATAATTCGTTCCCATTCAATTTCACCGTCTTTATCTATTGAAACCACAATAATATCATCTAATTCGTAATTGGTATGAGTTTGATATCTCGTATTTCCATTAGCATCAGTTGTAGTAGTTGTTACCGTATACCAATGATAATGTTCTCCAATCATAATAGCTCCACCGTTTTCTTTTGATATTATTTCTCTTACATCAAAAAACATGTCTAATCCAGTTTCTTTCCCTTTGTTTTCTTTTCTTATTGCTTTTCGTTTAACTTTTTTAGATTTATGTTCCATCAGTAGAGTAGTGGTAAACAGTTTTTGAGAATATGTTTTCTCAGCTAAACTTTGTCCATCAACTACAGAAAAATAGGCACCTTTTTTCCAATCTCTTTGAATTTTTTCATTATAGAATCCTGCAACGACAAGCTCATTATTTGGGTTGTTTTTTAAAGTAATGTCTCCAATAAATTCTGGGATTTCAGATATTTTTCGATTTATTGTTTTCTCTCCATTGTTCAAGGTTGCATACAGATAATATTCCCACTTGCTTTTATCTTTGTTTTTTTCTTTTCTTTTGTTTCTGAGAACAAAATAAACATCTCCATTGTCATTTAATTCATAATCTTCTATGTCTGAGTCTTTAAAAGTTAAATCAAACAAAATGTCTTTCTCCCATATTTGTCTCAAATTTGAATCATAAAGTTTTGTTTGCATGTTTCTCTTTTCCTTTTCGATATTAGCTACACAATACACCAATAGTTTATCCTTTGATTCATATAAGGTATAATCGGGCATAAGCCTTTTCTTTTTAAAGGCTTTTTTTAATAGAGATATTTTTTTTGAAGATAATTTCAGAGATACCTTATCTATGGGTTGAGCAACAATTTCAAAAAATTTATTTTTTGAATCTACTCTTTTGAATAAAACAAAAATATTTCCTTTCAATACAGTCATTCTTAAAATACTGTTTTCTTTAATATCTAAATCCCAATCAACTTTTTTTACTAATTTGAATTCTGGGTCGTATTTTGACATAGAAATAACTGCTCTTCTGCCTTTTCCTACCGAGGTGATGGAGTAAGTGAAATTATCTACTATTTCAGAGTTGATAACGGCCTCTCCTTTTCTTCCTTTTTCTAACTCAATGATCTTTTGAGTAGTTTTTATTTTTCCTTGTCCTACACTGGTATAAGTAATTGTAAAAAGAGCAAGTATTATTAAAGTAAATTGTTTCATTGACTTAACTATTTGTAATTGTTTAAATTAAGAAATAATATAGCAATACTGAAATAGAAATTGATTATTTCGAATAATAAAACTTCCAATATCACAGTTAGTTAATAGGTTAACATAGACATCGTAAACTCTATGTTGAAATAATTCTAATAAAAAAAGAGATATGATGCGTTCACTTACTTGTTTGGCGATTCTTTGCCTTATTCCATTTTTTATAAATTCTCAAAGAACAAAAGTTTCAAATCAAAAACCGAAAGAGGTTAAACTGATTTTTAAATCTGGCAAATCAAAAATTACTTTAAAACATAAGAAACAACTTGAAGTGATTGAATATGAGTTGTCTCATGGAAATGAGGTTTGGATATATCCTTTAACTTCTTATTCAAAAAAATCATCAGTTTCCAACGCGACTAATTATAAAATGTCAGGTAAACAGGTGAGTTATTGTTTTGACCCAAACTCAAAAAAACAGGCAAATGCTGTTTTAGGATACCTCCAAGTCAAGAAATTGGGCAGTATAAAAATTGAAACTGATTTTAGCTATCCGTATTCAGGCCCATCGGTTAGACTCAAAATATCAAAAGGCAATTTTATACAATCCACACCCGACATTACAAAAAAGGAAAAACCGAAAGTTGAGGAAAACATTGCTCTGAAAGATTATTTTCCAGAAAAAAAATCTCAATATTTTATTATCGACCCAAAAAAAGATACGTTGATAGAAGGAGAGGAAGGAACTAAGCTTTTCTTTGCCAGTGGTTCATTGCTCTGTGATGAACCTGTTCAAATAGAATTAAAAGAGTTTTATAAATCCTCAGATTTTTTGAAGGCAGATTTGCAAACGGTTTCTAATGGTAAATTACTATCCACTGGAGGAACAATATTTTTGGATGCTCGGAAACAATCCAATTTAAAGGAACAGGTTCAAATAAATCCATCAAGGGGAATAAACGCTGAATTCACTGAAGGTAGAAACGATACAGAAATGGAAGTGTTTTTGAAAGATAAAAATTCAACTGAAACAAATTGGTTGAGAGATATAAAGCGAAGTTGGAGGTATACATTGAATTACATGTTAAACGAAAATGAGACTTACAGAAAGTATGTGTTTAACTCTCCCAATGATTACCAAGAGTATGTGACATCAGGAAGAGCAAAGGAAGTGGAGAAGGAATGGGTTGAAGTACTCAAGGCGATTGCATTGGAAAAATGGAATGCCGAGAGAAAGGCAGAAATGGAAAAAAGAAGAATTGAACGAGAAAAGGAAAGAAAAATTGACGATGTTTTAGTTTCAAGATTAACGATTAATAAGTTGGGATTTATTAATGCAGATAAATTTTATAAGGAAGAAACACAACCTTTAGTTTTTAATGGAGATAAATCACGAAAAGCGACTTATTATGCCATAATTACTGGAAAAAGTAAAGGGATACTTAAAGGTTATGGTTCAGATAAAATAAGATTTAGAAATTTGCCAGTAAACCAACCTGTAACTATCGTTGCGGTTAGTATTACTAAAAGCGATAAATTCATTTACAAAAAGAAAATCAACTCAATTAAGGAAGATATAGGGGAAGTTGCTTTATCAAAAGCTTCTGAAGATGAATTGGATAGTTTGTTGAGTAGTGTTAATCAGTGATTTATTATTAATTCAGTCTCTACAATTTTCTGTTAACGCTTAGCAGTTAATAATTAGTTGCTTTTTTTAACAATAATCACACTGTTATTAACATTCTTTTATTCAAAAACAAGAATAGTATTTTGGATAATTATGGAATA
>JBMYYT010000043.1:0-13182 GCA_049609665.1 Flavobacteriales bacterium
ATAAATCTTTAGTAGTTTTTAAATCCCTCATTAATCCGTAATTTTGAGATTAAAGACAAGATTAACTTATGTTAGATTTTTTAGACACCACTCTATTCGAATATGGTAGATACGATGAAAAAGTATTTACGGTAGGAGTATTGATCAAAATTTCTATAATAATTTTAGCTTCTATATTTCTTTATAAATATGCTAAATCACTCATAAAAAGACGTCTAACAAAAAGCACAGAAGACATTGCTAATGTTAATTCATTCTTCAAAAGTTTAAATTATGTCCTTTGGATAATTCCGTTCTTCTTGATTTTATCCATACTACAATTTAACTTAAGTGATTTTGAGCTATTTACTTTCGGGGATCAAAACACAAAAAGCGTTACGGCTAAAACTTTCTTTTTAATATTTATCACCATCGTGATATCGATATTAATAGTAAAAGCTTTGAGGCTCGTAACCAAAAAATACATGGACACAAGTCCAGATAGTCAAGGAAGAGTTGATTCTTTTATTCAGATTCAAAAATACATCATCTACTTTATTGCTTTTTTAGTTTGTCTCAAAATTTTTAAAGTCAATTTATCAAACATTCTGTTTAGTGCGAGTGCGGCTTTGGTTGTACTTTCATTTGGGTTACAAAGTTTATTCGCTGATTTCATTTCGGGAATTATTATTCTATTTGATGGAACTATCAAGTCCAATGATATTATAGAAGTGGGCGATACCATCGGAAAAGTAAAAAAAATTACTTTGAGAAACTCAACACTCATTACAAGAGATGATTATGTAATTATTATGCCCAATAAAAAATTCATAACTGAAAATGTAACTAACTGGAGTCACCACAACAACATAATGCGTTTTAGTGTCAATGTTGGTGTAGCTTATGGAAGTGATACAAAACTAATTTCTAAACTTCTAATGAACTGTTTAGAAGAACATTCACTTATTAGCAAACAGCGAAAAGGTTTCGTAGCTTTCAAAGATTTTGGAGACTCAGCACTTGTATTTGAGCTTTACTTTTGGACAACAGAAATCTTTAGAATTGAAATATTGAAAAGTGATTTACGGTTTATGATTGATAAAGCTTTTCGAGAAAATAACATTACCATTCCTTTTCCGCAAAGAGATATTCATGTTATAAATGAACCAACTCAAGATTCCAACAACAATATTAAGTAGCTTTCGTTTGACCTAAAATAACTATTAATGATAACTGAATTTTGTAAAACCAACTCCATTTTAAATACTTTCTTAAGTGAATTACGTGATGTTGAAATTCAAAATGACTCCATGCGGTTCAGAAGAAACTTGGAGCGAATGGGAGAAATAATGGCTTATGAAATTAGCAAAACTTTAGATTACCAATCTGAAACAATTACTACTCCGCTGGAAGAAACAAATGTTTCGGTTATGAAAGAAGAATTAGTTATTGCAACTATTTTACGTGCCGGTCTTCCTTTACATACTGGAGTTTTGAACTATTTCGACAAAGCTGAAAATTGTTTTATTTCCGCTTATAGAAAACATTCGGACCAAGGGGATTTTGAGGTAGAAATAGAATATTTATCAAGCCCATCGATTGAAGGAAAAACACTAATCCTTTGTGACCCAATGCTCGCTACTGGAAGCTCAATGGTATTGGCTTACAAAGCAGCTTTAGAAAAAGGAAAACCAAGCAAAGTTCATGTTATTGCAAGTGTTGCAAGCCAGGCAGGAATGGATTTTTGCATTGACAACCTTCCAGACTCAGTAGATTATTGGATTGGAGCAATCGATAGTAAATTAAACAGCAAGTCCTACATAGTACCTGGACTTGGTGACGCTGGTGATTTAGCTTATGGAACAAAAACTTAAATTATGATTTGGAAGTATTTAGGTTTTTTTCTTTTATCTTCAGTTAAGTTTATCTTTTCTCCGTTTTTGGCAAAAGCTGCTATTCCTGAGGGAAGTTGGCTTCTCACTTTTCTTTTTGTATCTGGCGGAGGTATTGCTGGAGCCACTTTTTTCTATTATTCAGCGAGTTACTTTTTGAAACGAGCTGCAAAAAAAACTGCCTTAAAATCACGAAAAAAATTCACAAGAACAAATCGTTTAATCATAAGAACTAAACACAAAGTAGGGGTTTATGGACTTGCTTTTCTCACCGCTTCGTTTATATCCATTCCTATCGGCTCAATTATTTTGGCAAAATTTTACAGACACGAAAAATCAACGATTTATATTTTATATGGAACGATTAGCCTAATAGCGTTTATATTAACAAGTTTTGCCTATATCTATTAATATGAAATTATTCTCAATCATATCGTTTAGTCTGTTGCTTTTAGCAATAAATTGCAAAGAAGAAAAACAGACAAACTTTGACAGGTATCGTTTGATGGATAAAAGTCCCTCAGCGGAGAAACTTTTTAATCCTTCCAAAAAAACCACAATCCCATTTATTTACAATAAGATTTATGACCCATTTTTAGATAGCATGTCTCACCAGAAAGCAAGTTACCAATCTGGGAATGTTCAATATTTAAAAATTCATGTAATTGATTCAACCACCAGTTCACTCAATGTGGGAGGAAGAAAAAGAAAAGAAAAAATAGTAAAAGGATTTTCTGTAATAATTGAAAACACTTCTGGCAAAGACACGATGTACCTTCCACTTCACAGAGGCGGTGCAGTTTTAATTCAAGAAGTAAAAACAAAAGATAAAAAAAATCAATGGAAACCAATTGAAAATCCAAGTCAAGAAAAAATCGGTCAATTTTATTATAAAATTTACCCTAAAGAATATATCTATACCAAAATCCCTATTTACAAAGGGAAATCAATCTCCACATTTAGAGTGAAATTAGAACTTAACGACTCAACTACTATTTATAGCAAAGAATACGAGAGCTCTCTAAAGAACAGATGGTTACGTTAAACTTCCAAACTTGAAGTAGGGAATTGACGGTCTACTTTTTTGAATAAACCTTGCAATACTTTCCCTGGACCAACTTCTGTAACATCAGCAGCACCATTTTCAATCATATTATGCATTATCTGCGTCCATCTTACAGCTCCTGTAAGTTGATTTATCAAATTTTCTTTAATTGTTGCAGGATCAGTTTCGGGCTTTGCTGACACATTTTGATAGATAGGACAATCAGGCGAAGTAATTTCGGCAGCCTCAATTCCTGCTTGCAATTCATCTTTGGCAGGAGCCATCAATGGCGAATGAAATGCTCCTCCTACTGGAAGTTTTAATGCTCGTCTTGCACCTTTTTCAGTTAATGCTTCGCAAGCTTTATCAATAGCTTCAACCTCTCCAGAAATCACTAATTGACCAGGGCAGTTATAATTTGCAGCTACTACTATTCCATCAATTTCAGCACAAGTTTGCTCCACTATTTCGTCTTCCAAACCAAGAACTGCAGCCATTGTGCTGGGTTGCTTTTCGCAAGCCTTTTGCATTGCCAAAGCTCTGGTGTAAACTAATTTAAGCCCATCTTCAAAAGACAGAGCATTTGCAGCTACCAATGCAGAAAACTCTCCCAAAGAATGTCCAGCAACCATTTCTGGTTTAAAATTTTCGCCTGCTACTTTTGCCAAAATAACTGAATGCAAAAATATAGCAGGTTGAGTTACTTTTGTTTGCTTCAACTCTTCTGGAGTTCCGTCAAACATAATATCCGTAATTCTAAATCCAAGAATGTCATTTGCTTGTTCAAATAACCTCTTTCCTTCTTCAGAGTTATCGTATAAATCTTTGCCCATTCCTACAAATTGAGCTCCTTGTCCTGGAAAAACGTATGCCTTCATATTTTTAATTTAAAAAATTTAACACTTTTGTTAGATTATTACACCCTTAACTATCAAATAAATAGTGAGATTAAATCACAAATTGATAAACGAAAGTATAAAATGTATTTCAATTTTAGGTAAAAAAAGCGTATCTTTGTGCAAAATATAAGTGGAAAAGTAGACGTTGGAGAATTGAGAAACACTATATTAATATCGGTTAAATTTCAATCAAAATTTAATCTAACTGTAAAGCTAATTTATGAACACATTAACTTCCAAAATCAAAATAAACAAAACGAATAATTCTCGACTTAGTGAAGTCGATTTTGACAACATTCCCTTCGGAAAAGTATTTTCCGATCACATGTTTACTATGGACTATGCTGATGGAGAATGGAAAAATTTTGAAATTAATCCTTTCGGAAAAATGGAATTTAGCCCTGCTATTTCCTCTCTTCATTATGGACAATCCATTTTTGAAGGAATGAAAGCTTTCAGAAACAACGGAAACATATATACCTTCAGAGCTAAGGATAATTTCATAAGAATGAATGAATCTGCTATAAGGATGTGTATGCCTGAAATCCCTGTTGAATCAGTGTTAGAAGGATTAAAAGAGCTCTTAAAATTAGATAAAAATTGGATACCAGAAAATGAAGTCAATTCACTTTACATTCGTCCGTTCATGTTTGCTACTGATGAGTATGTTGGAATTAGACCTTCTGAAACTTTTAAATTTATCATATTCTGTTGTCCTGTAGGAAATTACTACACTGAGCCTTTAAAAATTAAAGTTGAAACTCATTATACAAGAGCTGCAAACGGAGGGGTTGGAAAAGCAAAAGCTGCTGGAAATTATGCGGCATCACTTTATCCAGCAAAACTTGCGAAAGAAGAAGGTTATCACCAATTGCTATGGACAGATAGCAAAGAACATAAATATATTGAAGAATCAGGAACTATGAATATTATGTTTTTGATTAACAACACTTTAATCACTCCTGAACTTACAGGAACTATCTTAGATGGTATCACAAGAAGAAGTATTTTGGAGATTGCTAAAGATTGGGGATATAAAGTTGAAGAAAGAAAAATTTCTGTTGACGAAGTTATTGATGCTGCAAAAAACGGGAATCTTCAAGATGCATTTGGTGCTGGAACGGCTGCTACAATTGCTCAAGTTGCAGTAATCGGGCATGACGGAACTGATTATGAATTACCTGCAATTGAAAACAGGGAACTATCCAACAAACTACTTTCATTCCTCGGAAATTTAAAAAGAGGAAATGAAGAAGATAAGTGGGGATGGATAGATTCATTTTAATAGTTAAATTACAACTTTAAAAGTGCTTAAATTATTAAGCACTTTTTTTATGGAATAAATTTTGTTCTGCATCTTATAAGAAAACTTACTGTGAGAATTTTTCAAATAACTATACTACTTATTTTTACTTTTTTATCATTTTCGATAAAGAGTCAAAATACCTATGTTGTAACTGGAGTAATAAAAAACCTTGAAGGAAAAACGGTTAAAGATGCAAAGGTTTATTTTTCAAACAGCACCTATAGTTATGTTCCTTCCAATTCAAAAGGAAGATATTATATTTCTATAAATTATAAAAAACCTGTTGAACTTGTAATTACTCACGCAGCCCATCAACAAAAAAAAATATTAATTAATAAAAATGTTTTAAGAAAAGCAAAACAAGATACGCTTACAATTAACGTCACATTGAAATACAGGACGTTAAAAACCAAAGTGATTTATGCCAAAGAAAAACCAGCGGTAGTTTTTGGAAGTAAAATAACAAGTGTTGCGGATTATCAGTTTATTCCTGGAGGAATGATTCTATTATCCTATCAAAAATCATTGAAGAAAAATGGATTTCTTCAATTAACCTCCAAGGACAATACCTTAATTACTCAATACAAAACCCCTCCCAATCCACAACGACTCTTTAAAGATTTTGAGAATAGAATATACCTAATTACCAAATACAAAGTGTATAATATTAGTATTGTTAAAAATGAGTTTCGATTAAGACCAGTGGATAAAAAAGAGTTTTACGGAATAACAACACGAATAATTGACACCACCGAAAATCATTTTCTTTATTCTAATTTTAGTCCTGATTACCCTGCATTCAATTATTATGCTCAAAAAATGAATGACACTTCTGCAAAAGCTATTCATTATGTGGAAAACACATTTATGATGGACTTATACAGAGCAGAATATAAGTACGCTCCCAGTAAACAAAAACTCTGGGCTTACAGACAAGAACTCGTTACGGGAATAGACAAAGAAATATGGATTGGTGCTTCAAACTTCACTCAGAGTATTTATTACGAACCTCTTTATGCCCCTTTGATTGTCAATAACGATACTACATTGATATTTGATCATTACAGTGATTATCTAATCAAATTTGATAAAGATTTTAATAAAATGGATTCAGTTCCTATTGCTTATCACAAAGATAAAGAAAGAAAAAACTGGGAACAGCCAATTGTGAAAGACAAAGAAGAACATAAAATTTATGGGTTATTTCTTAAAAATGGATTTTATTATCTAAAACCTATTAATCTTGTGGACGGAACTACATTAGTATCCTACAAACTTGCCTATAAATATGTGGAGAATGTAAAGGTAGAAAACGGATATGTTTATTATATCTACCGACCTTATGAGTCAGCTCAAAAGAAATTTCTTTATCGAGAAATTATTAGAGTAGATTAAAACTTAATCGCAACTCCTACGCTTACAGTGAATTGATTGGGGAATGCTCTATTATTAATTTGATTTCCTTTTTGAGTTGGAGATTGAACTTCTGAATTTTTAATTGAATTCCATCTTCTTGAGGATGAATAAACCGAGTAAGGAATATTTAAATCAATAAAAGTTCTTTCATTTATCTTATAAGTAACCCTAGGAATAACATTTAAATCTACTTTGGTTTGTGCTTGAACTGATTTTCCGAAAGAAAGTGAATTGTTATTTCGAGAATAGTCGAAACCCGCTGAAACACCTGTACCTAAATAAAAACTAAGTCTTGATTTGGGGTTAAAACTTGAAACCTTAACATTATAACTATATCCCAACGTGGATGAGAATCTTCTGCTATTTGAAACATACATTAATCCCAAATCTCTTACCGAAACCTCATGGAAGTTACCATAATTCTTTCCCCAAGCAAATGTTGGGGAAAACTCATTAATCAAACTAATTGAAGATTTAGAAAACTTGTTGAAATCTGAATTAACAAACAACTTCAAAGCTCGAAAAGATTCATTTCTTGAATCACTTGAAGATTGCCCATAAGCACACGAAACCGTGAACAGCATGGCAAAAACAACAGAATATCCAATAAATTTACTCATCAATTTTGATAATTATTAACTAAAATTAAAGCGACAGCTCTACTAATCCTAACTTTTTAACATTTTTAACAAATTTTAAAACAACACAATTGCACCAACTTTAACTGCAATTGCTCTCGGAAGAACATCGCTAACAGTGATTGTGTTGGTTTGCTCAATTGTCGGAACTGCTGGGTCTTTTGCAGTTAACTGAGTATTCTTGAAATCATAAACATGGTAGGGCGTACTAATATCTAACAATATTGTAGAATTTATTTGATAAGTTATCCTCGGAATAGCTACCACATGAAATAAAATATCTTTTCCTGTTGTATTGATAGTATTTCCCGATATTGAACTTACAATAGTTGAGAAACTTGTACTAAAACCACCTCCAATTCCTCCACCGAAATAAAACCTAACTCTTCCATCTCCATCACTAAAACGATGATTATAAGTATACTCTGCTCCTCCACTGTAGGCAAAAGCCTCAGCTCTAGAACGGAAATTTAATGAAGTAAGTTGTATTTCATGAAAATTAACTCCTTTTCCCCAAGCAATAGCAGGCAAGAAAGTTCCTAAGGTTGCGGTTCTTGTTGCCCTAGTTTGTCCCAATTCAAAAAGAACATTTTTATAGAGTTTAAACTCCAAATACTTCGCAGTCTCAGATTGACCAAATCCTCTGATAGAGAAAGCAACTATTATTAAAAAAACTATGTAATATTTTACTTTTCTCATTTTCTTCTTTTTTAGTTAAACAATTAATAACTAAAGATATTATGAATTGAACTAAAAACTTTAAAAAAAAGAATAAATATTAAACGGTTAATCAAAAGTATTTTAATTTATCCATTTATCTTTGTTACCCAATATCAATTTAATTATGAGTAAAATCAAAAATCCAACGGTAAAAGATGCTTTAACAAAAAGCCAGTTAATTGAAACATCCATTTCAATATCAGGATGGGTAAGAACGTTCAGAAGCAATAGATTTATTGCTATAAATGATGGTTCTACAATTCATAACATTCAGGCTGTTATCGACTTTGAAAACATGGAGGAGGGTGAATTGAAAAAAATAAATACAGGAGCTGCTATTCATGTAAGTGGAAAACTGGTTGAATCTCAAGGAGCTGGTCAAAAGGTTGAAATACAAGTTGAAACTCTTGAGATATTGGGAGAAGCAAATCCTGAAGAATATCCTCTTCAACCGAAAAAACATTCGATGGAATTTTTGAGAGAGAAAGCTCACTTGAGAACAAGAACCAATACTTTTGGTGCTGTTTTCAGAATGAGGCATGCAATGTCTTTTGCTATTCATGATTATTTTAATTCAAGAGGGTTTTACCAAATGCACACTCCAATAATTACTGGAAGTGATGCAGAAGGAGCGGGGGAAATGTTTAGAGTTACCACATTAGATCTGGACAATGTTCCTAAGGGAGAAGATGGTAAAGTAGACACCACTCAAGATTTTTTTGGAAAAGAAACTAACCTCACTGTATCAGGTCAGTTAGAAGCTGAATTGGGAGCTTTGGGTCTTGGAAAAGTGTACACATTTGGACCTACTTTCAGAGCAGAAAACTCAAATACAACCAGACACTTAGCTGAGTTTTGGATGATTGAACCTGAAGTAGCATTTAACAATATTATTGACAATATGGATTTGGCAGAAGATTTTCTGCAACACCTTGCCCAATATGCTCTTGATAATTGTGCGGATGACCTTGCGTTTTTAACTCAAAGAGAAATTAACGAAGAAAAAACTAAGCCTCAAGCCGAAAGAAACGAGCTTAACTTAACCGAAAGACTTCAGTTTATTACTGCCAATGATTTTGAGCGAATTACATATACTGAAGCTATTCGAATTTTAGAAAACTCAAAACCTTACAAGAAAAAGAAGTTCAAGTATATGCCTGAGTGGGGAAGTGATTTACAAACTGAGCACGAAAGATATTTAGTTGAAAAACATTTTAAAAAACCGGTTATCATCAACGATTATCCGGCAAGCTTCAAAGCATTTTATATGCGTATGAATGAAGATGGCAAAACTGTAGCTGCAATGGATATTCTTTTTCCTGGAATTGGAGAAATAATTGGAGGTTCGCAAAGAGAAGAACGATTGGATATTTTGAAAGAAAAATGCAAAGAGTTCAACATTCCCGAAGAGCACGTTTGGTGGTATCTTGAAACAAGAAAATTTGGAACATGCAAACACTCAGGATTTGGATTAGGATTTGAAAGATTGGTAATGTTTGTTACTGGGATGACTAATATCCGTGATGTAATTCCTTTCCCGAGAACTCCCAATAATGCTGAATTCTAAAATAAGGTTATCAAAGTAAGAAAGGTTTTACAATCTTTTTCGTCAGAAATTATTAGTAATTTGGGATTAAGTAAGACCAAAAAAGATAATTCCTATGGCTATGATTAAATACTTTTCTATTTCTTTATTATTTATTGCAATAATTTCCTGCAACAAAAACAACGAAGAGTTTACCTGCGACATGGAAGGAGATTCACCTTCAATCTCATGCAATGGAGTTAATGCTGACTCATCAGTAAATGGATTTACTGTTAATTATCATCCTGACGGAGTTACTAAAAAAAGTGAAGGAAATTACACCTCAGGAATACAGAATGGATTCTGGAAATTTTATACTCTAAGCGGATCATTATACATGGAAGGCAATTACACCTCTGGAAAAATAGATGGATTTTGGAAATTATTTTTTTCAAATGGAAACCTTAATGAGGAAGGAAACTACACCAATTGTGTCAGAAATGGATTTTGGAAATTTTATTATAACAATTCAACAAATTCCGTTCAAAAAGAAGGTCATTATACCAATGGGGGGAAAACTGGAAATTGGATATATTATAATTCTGATGGGAGTATCCAGAAGCAAGGAGATTGCTAAAAAGGATAACCTATCCCAATATTGATTTGAGGTGTATATAAGTTGGGAACATTATTGGAATTTTGTAGTGTATTTTTCCAACTGTTATATTCCGTTTTGTCCTGAAAAAACCATCTTTCCCCTTCTACCAAAGTAGGGTTTTTAAGTGGCCATGCCACATCTAATCTTACTAAGAAAAAACTTAAATCTACACGTATTCCAAAACCTGCTCCAATCGCAATTTGTTTTATAAATCTATCAACCTTAAATTGACTTCCGGGTCGAAGAGAATCTTCATTCATAAGCCAAATGTTTCCAGCATCCACAAACAAGGCTCCATCCAAAAAACCTAATAAATCAAAGCGATACTCTAAGTTACTCTCTATTAAAACCTCGCCAATTTTGTCAAACACTAATGCAGAATCTCTGAACGAACCAGGACCCAAAGAACGTGCTTTCCAGGCTCTCATTTTATCCGTTCCACCCGCAAAAAAACTTTTTTCAAAAGGAAGAGCTGCACTCAAATTCTCTAATGGAACTCCCACTCCACCTGACAATCTAAAAACCAAACTACTTTTGTCGTTTATTCGATTATAAACTCTGGCATCATGATGAGTTTTCAGATATTGAGCAAATTGTATTCCAGCAATTTTATAACTTTCCGTTATCGGATCTCTTGTCTGATTGGTCAATTTATAAAACGTATTCAAAATATTACCTGCACTCTCAATAGCCCCATCGTAATAAAAAGTAAATCTTTTACTAGGAGCAATTGTTGGGTTATTGTATATAAATCGATAACGCGATGCAGATATGATGTGATTTTGAAAACTTGCTGCAAGCAACTTATCATTTAATGAATTAATACGGTCTTGAAACGCTTCAGATTTTGTAACTTCTACTGCACTAAAAACAATGGGTTCCAGTATATGAGAATATTTGTTTTTGACTGTCCAAGAATATCCATACGCAACCTCTTGGATTCCTCTTTCAAAATCAAGTTTTGACCTATCCAATCTACGCTGGTAATTCAAAGACAATGACAAAACCGTTTTGGTATTTGAAACATTCTTATACTTATTAGTTGGAATAAATAAGAGGCTTGGAAAAGTTAAGGACATCTCTGGACCAAATTCAATCGTATTAAATGAGGTGGAAATATTAGTAAAAGACTGAATATCAATAGGAACATTACTGATATCTGAGGTATTATCATTTAAAAATAACGGCTGAGACTCAAGTGCTCCGGAAACTCCGATATGCAGTATTTCCGCTCCTCTAAAAATATTTCGATGGTTATATTCAAAAGAACCTTCAATACCAAAATTACTTCCAGATGTTGTTCCGTTACCTTCAGTTCTTGTGTATTGTCTTTTAGCCCCTTCCACTATGATGTTCATTATCAAATTTTTAGCCCCACCAACAGTATCTGTTTCAGTAATAATATTTACAGATCCAAAAACGCCTAACGAAGTTAATTTTCTGAATGTTTGTTGTTGCTTCTCTTTACTGTAAATATCCCCTTCATTTAAAAACAAAGAAGAATAAAATAAATTGGCATTGATATCATTATTTCCTTGGACTGAAAAATCTACATTCTTGAAAGAAAAATTAGTGATATTGATATTCTTCTTGTCCTGTATGTACTTTATTTTAATCTCTTTAACTAAAAAAACAGAATGTGGATATTCAGCTACAGAATCAGTTTTAGGAACTTTCTCTTTATATAAATCCAACTGAATCACTACCGAAACTCCGTTAGTATAAACAGAGCTATCTACATAAAATCTAACATAATTCTTATTGAATCTGTAATATCCATGGTTCAATAAATAGCTTGTAATTCTTTCTCGCTCATCATCCAATCTGTCAATATCAAAAACATCTCCAGTTTTTAATTTTGACTTCCCCATAATCTTATTTACATCCGCTAATAGAGCTGTATCTTTGGATTTAATTTCTATATCTTTTATCTTGTAAGGATCACTTACGTTTACAAAATAAAACACCTCGGCTCTTTTTTTCTTTAGTCCAAAAAACTTCTTATCGATATATCGAATTGAATCTGTAACTGTATTATTAAAAAATCCTTTCCGAATTAAGTAAATGTGAAGTTGCTCAGCAGTTTCATGAGTTGCTCGTTCGCTCAAAACCACAGGTGCCTCTCCAATAGAATACAAAATTTTCTCGCCAAATGAATCAAAAGTTTCTGAAGTCAAATAGGGAATAGAATCTTTTTCACGCCTTAATTCTCGCTGTTTATCAGGTTTTCTTGTGGTGTTTTTTCTTTTTATCTTCTCATTTCTCCTGTCAATTCTAATGTTTTTTTTTCGGATCCTTTTGTTCTTTCTTTTGATTTTCTTGTTCTTTCTAACCAATTTCTTCACCTCTCTATGAGCGACCTTAGCCGAATCCATAGAATTATGAAGAAGTAGGTGAAATTTTACAACGGAAAAAATTTTACGATTAGGTCTTTGTCTTATTACAGAACTAAGTTTATCCTTATTGACTTTATCACTATTCGTAATAATCTTATTCTTATCCAAAAGATATTGCTCGTCTTTTAACTTTCGCGTATAACAAGAGGTAACAAGGAATGAGGTAATTAATAGAAATATGAGCGTTCTATATGACAATTATCTTTTACTTTTATAGGATTAAACGGTAACCCACCAATTATAATGCCTGAAATTACAAAAAACCAGCTGAAACACATTCGATTACTGAAACAAAAAAAGTACCGTCAGGAATCTGGTGAATTTGTGGTGGAAGGTGAAAAAAATGTGGAAGAGTTATTGAATTCTAACTTTGAAATTCAATCCCTTTATGCAACTCAGGATTGGAATTACAGCCACGAATCAATCGAAATTTCTCGGATAAATTCCAAACAACTCTCTCAACTAAGCAATTTATCTACTCCCAACAAAGTATTTGCTATTGCTAAAATTCCATCTTGGAGTTTTTCAAAAGATATCCTGAAAAAAGGAATTACGCTTGTTCTTGATTCGATAAACGACCCTGGAAATTTAGGAACTATTATTAGAACTGCGGATTGGTTTGGGGTAAAAAACATTATTTGCTCTTCCAATTCAGTTGATTGCTTTAATCCAAAAGTTATTCAAGCAACCAAAGGGTCTATTTTTAAT
>JBMYYT010000044.1:0-8514 GCA_049609665.1 Flavobacteriales bacterium
TTTTTGTAAGTTCTACTTGTTCAGCAGCAGTTTTAGCTAAAGGTGCTGCAACTTCAGCTACAACTTCTGGAGCTGGGGCTTCTGATTTAATTTCTGCTGGAGTTTCTTTAGGAGCTTCTGCTCCACCTTCAGTTGAAATAATTGCGATTACATCACCAACTTGAGCAACTTCACCTTCACTAAATAACTTCTTTACCAATACACCATCAGCTGGCGCAGGAACTTCAGAATCTACTTTATCGGTTGCAATTTCTATTAAAGATTCTTCAGCTTCAATAGTTTCGCCAACTTCCTTTAACCAAGTAATTACAGTAGCTTCAGCTACACTTTCTCCCATTTTTGGTAATAGCACTTCAATCTCTGCCATAGTAATATATAATGTGTGTTTGAGTTTTTTCGAAGTACAAAAATAAGGATTATTTAGATAAAAAAAGAAGTTAATTTTCTTTTTGTTTGGCTTTGAATTAATCCTTAAATCATCTACTTTTATTAGAATGTCTATTTTACTAATATTTATAATACTATTAATAGTAGCTGGTTTGCTTCCAATGACTATTAAGCGTTTTTTTGTAAAAAACAAAGAAAGAAATTCTTTAGTTGCTAAAATTATTAATGGACTAACAATCCTTTCTTCTTGCTTGCTCTTATCATCAATAATAATGGCATACTTCAATTATTACTTTATTGGATATAAAACCACAACCTTTATTTTAATAATTACAGCTTTTTTGTTTATAATCAGCTACTTAATGTCGAATTATAAAAACAAAATCTACTTACGAATGGTAGAGTTTTTACTTTTTATTTCAATTTTTGTAACAGTACTTATTGCTACTATCAATTTAATTGGGTTTAGCGAGAACAAGATCTATGAGGATTCAAATTACCGAATTGAAAGTTTTAGATTCATGAATTCAAACGCAGAGTATTTACCCGATTTATATGTTAAAAATGGTTTGCTGGAGCGTAAATTAAAGTTAAGGTATCAAGAAAATTATGAGTATGATTTTATTCACAGCATCCACATGGAGAAAGTCAATGATTACCTCATCAAACAAAAAGACAGCCTGATAGAAGTGGTTTTTCAGTTTGAAGATGGATATGAACTTGTAACCGAAGCATGGCCAAATTCTTGTGATTTATAACTATTTTCTGATTAATTTTAGCCATGATTTCATTTAAACAGTTTATTCTAATTTCTTTTTTGTCCCTATTCATATTAGGATGTCGAAAAGGAGAAAATGATCCATTAATCTCTTTAAGAACAAGAAAAGCAAGAATTACCGGAGTATGGAAATTACAATCTGGAAGCTACTCGTATGATTCTCCAGGGACTTATAACCTTGAAGTAGAATATGATGGAGCCAATGCCACAGAGAGACTAAATGGGACAGTTAAAAACTCATATCCTTTCACTATAAGTTTTACTATCAATAAAGATTTCACCTTTGAAAGAGTCACTGACGAAAATCGTTTTAGAAAAATTGAAAAAGGAAGTTGGTTTTTCAATAAAAAAAGTAAAGAATTGGATTTGAAAAACAAAGAAGCTATAGTGCTATCTATTTCTTCCATAGAGTCCTCAGGAAAGACAACTACCTTTGGCGGTGCAAGAGCTGACGAAATTTTAATCATTGATATGCTTAAAAATGATGAACTTATTTTCAAAGCAGAAAATACTTTCACATCCAGTAAAATTGAGACTGAAAAATACGAAATGAATTATTTGAAGTTTTAAATTAAAGCTATTAAATGAAAAAAGCTTCGTAATCAATGATTACGAAGCTTTTAATTGTCGGGGTGGCAGGATTCGAACCTGCGACCTCCACGTCCCAAACGTGGCGCGATAACCGGGCTACGCTACACCCCGAGTAAGGTGTAAAATTTCAATATCTAAGTTGTAAAACTCCCGATAATGGATAAAGAAATCAATGTGTTTTTAAAGAACTTTTCTAACCATTTCTGATTAGAGATTGCAAATATAGAACTTCCTTTTTATTCTGCAATACAAAACCAAAAATTATGTGTCAATATTTGCATATTTTGCATTCTGCTCGATAAATTCTCTTCTTGGCGGAACTTCATCACCCATCAACATTGAGAATGTTCTATCACTTTCAATTGCATTATCTATAGTAATTTGACGTAATGTTCTGAATTCTGGGTTCATGGTTGTATCCCACAATTGCTCAGCGTTCATCTCTCCAAGACCTTTATAACGTTGGATTCCAACTGAAGATTCAGTTCCTGCACCTTTCATTTCTGCGATTAAAGCATCTCTTTCTTCATCACTCCAAGCATATTGTTGCTTCTTTCCTTTTTTTACTAAATAAAGAGGTGGAGTTGCGATATACACATAACCTCTTTCTATCAATTCTTTCATGTGTCGGAAAAAGAAAGTCAAAATCAAAGTCTCAATGTGAGAACCATCTACATCGGCATCACACATGATGATAATTTTGTGATAACGTAATTTCTCCAAGTTCAAGGCTTTGCTATCTTCCTCAGTTCCAACCCTTACACCCAGTGCAGTATAAATATTTTTAATTTCTTCGTTTTCAAAGATTTTGTGATGCATTGCTTTTTCTACATTCAAGATTTTCCCTCTCAAAGGCATAATTGCTTGAAAAAATCTATCCCTTCCTTGCTTGGCTGTTCCTCCTGCCGAATCTCCCTCAACCAAGTAAATCTCACATTCTTCTGGATCATTTCCTGAACAATCAGAAAGTTTTCCAGGCAATCCACCTCCAGACATAACTGTCTTTCTTTGCACCATTTCTCTTGCTTTACGTGCTGCATGACGTGCAGTAGCTGCAAGAATTACCTTTTGGATTATAGTTTTAGCATCGTTTGGATGTTCCTCCAAATAATCAGTCAACATTTGAGTTACTGCTTGACTTACTGGAGCATTTACCTCTCTGTTTCCAAGTTTAGTTTTAGTTTGACCTTCAAATTGTGGCTCACCTACTTTTACCGAAACAATTGCTGTTAACCCTTCTCTAAAATCATCTCCAGAAATTTCGAACTTTAATTTATCTAATAATCCAGATTCTTCAGCATACTTTTTTAGTGTACTTGTTAATCCTCTTCTAAATCCTGATAAGTGAGTTCCTCCTTCGTGAGTATTAATATTGTTTACATAAGAAAAAATATTTTCAGAATACGAAGTATTGTATATCATGGCTACTTCCACTGGAACTCCATTTTTTTCACCTTCCATGTGAATTACTTCTTCAATAATTGGTTCTCTTGTTGAATCCAAAAACTGAACAAATTCTTTTAATCCTTCTTTGGATAAGAAAGTTTCTTTTTTTGTTTCTCCTTTTTCGTCCAATTCACGCTTATCTTCAATAGATAAGGTTAATCCCTTGTTCAAGAAAGAAAGTTCTCTTAAACGTGTTGAAAGAGTATCGTAATTATAAGTTCTTTCACTAAAAATAGTATCGTCAGGAGTAAAAGTTACCGTTGTTCCTCTTTTATCAGAAGTTCCAGTTTCTTTTACAGGATATACTGGCTTTCCTTTTTCATATTCTTGAACGTAAGATTTACCTTCTCTAAAAACTTCTGCTTTTAGGTTATTTGAAAGTGCATTCACACAAGAAACTCCAACTCCATGAAGCCCACCAGAAACTTTGTATGTATCTTTATCAAACTTACCTCCTGCTCCAATTTTTGTCATTACAACCTCAAGAGCAGAAACTCCTTCTTTTTTATGCATTCCTACTGGAATACCTCTTCCATTATCTTCTACAGAAATCGAGTTATCTTCATTGATAATTACATGAACCGTATCACAGTAACCCGCCATTGCTTCGTCAATAGAGTTATCTACTACCTCATAAACAAGGTGGTGCAGTCCTCTAACTCCAACATCTCCAATATACATCGAAGGTCTTAACCTCACGTGCTCCATTCCTTCCAGAGCTTGAATATTATCCGCTGAGTAATTTCCTTTGTTTTCTTCGCTCATATTTTAGCTTAAAATTGTTAAATGCATTAAAGAACAAATATAACTAATTTGCCTACCAATAGAAAGCTTAAAAGGTTGACTTTTCAACAATTTGAGCCCCTATTTCTATTGAATTTGTTGATAACAAAAAATATAAGGATATGCCGTGAATTTAATCGTTAAATAAGGTGACGATTAAACTTTCTTTTTAAGAGTTATTTCGGTAATTTCAGGCTTAATTCCCACCCTACCTGGAAAACCTACATGACCAAAACCTCTGTTTACATATAAATATTGATTTTGTTCTTGGTAAAGACCTGCCCATTTTTTGTACCTTAATGAAACAGGGCTCCATTTGAATCCAGGGAGCTCAATTCCCATCTGCATTCCGTGAGTGTGTCCACTCAATGTTAAATGGAATTTTTCGGTATGGCTGAGAACAACATCTTCCCAATGATGAGGATCATGAGATAAAAGGATGTTTACGGTATCCTTTGATATTCCGGAAACCGCTTTCTCCAAATCTCCTTTGGGCGGAAATGGCGGTCTTCCCCAATTCTCTACCCCAACCAAATTAATGGATTGGTTGCCTTTGGTAATTAATCGATTTTGATTTTCTAACAAATCGAATCCTATGGTTTTATGATGATCTCTAATTCTCTGCTCGTTTTCTGCTTGGGCGTGATCAGATTCCCAGTTGTAATACAAACCATAATCGTGATTTCCTAAAATAGAGTATTTACCAAGTGGCGCAGACAATTGTTTAAAATACGGAATAAACTTATCAAACTCTTCTGAAGTATTGTTGACCAAATCTCCAGTAAACAATAGCAAGTCAGGTTTTAACTCTTGGATTTTATCCAACCCTAATTTTACTGCTTCTATATCATCCAAACTTCCTGCATGAAAATCTGAGATCTGAACAATTTTTAACCCATCAAATTCATCGGGTAAATCATCGAATGCAAGTGTTTCTCTGAAAACTGTGAAATCATAACGAGTTTTGAACATTCCATATAAAAAAGAAGCGAAAGGTATTGCTGCTATACCAAGTCCTATTTGAGTGATTGCTTTTCTTCTTGAAGGAAAATCAACTTCATTATCAGAACTAAAAAAGGAAAAAACCCATCTAAAAATACGAGTAACGTCTTCCAAAAAAACAACTGAAATAAAAACTAATTTTGCAACACCAAACGTTACAAAAAACCCTAATAATAAGTTTATTGGCTTTGTAGTTTGACTTAGTCCATGTCCCAAGTTTTTTGAAGTATAGATTAAAGAAACAAAAGTAAATAGTGCCAGAGCTAATTGGAATGCAAAAGCAATTTTGAATTGATTTCCAGTATAAACAGACTTTAAAATAAAGAAGATGTAAACTTCAATAAAAAATAATAAAACAAAAATAAAATTAAGCATAGAAGAATTGACGGGGTTTGATTTTTAACCTTACTTATTTTTTATAAACGAATCAATATGCCTTTCAGTTTTGGATTTATGCATATCAGAAATAGTTACAAGTATACCTGTTTCTTCTACACCACCAAAATCCGGATTACTTGCTGTACCAAAGGTTTTCATGGTGTCGGATAAGTTCATGTAAGAATTAATCAAAGGTGGAATTCTTTCTCCTAATTTTTTTAATTTTGCTCCCAATATTTTGTGAGCTTCTTTGTATTCTTTTCCTTCTATTGAAGCTAAAAAATCCGATGTATCATTTGTAATTTCAAGAGAATAAATGGGAGTTACTAATTTTTCTGAGTCAGGAAAAAAATGATTCATGAAAGATAACAATATGTCTCGTGCCTCAGAATTATAATCGGTATACATAGTTACTTTCCCGAAAAAATAATTTACTTCTGGGTTTAAAACAATCAAAGCTCCCAATCCATCCCACAGATTGTCTAAGGTAAAGAGACCTTTTCGATTCGTTGCAGAGGGCTGATAATCTGGCTGAACCCAGGAACGCCCTAATTCAATAGTTGTTGGTAAATAATCAGCAATAAACTTATCAGAAAAATCGAAATAGTGCTTTGTGGATAAATCCAACTCGTTTAAGTTTTTATCCGTTTTGGTGCAATCAAAAAAACGATACCCACCTAAAATCTCCTCATCTTCGGGCGACCAAACTATAAGCTGATCATAATTATTTTTGCAAGTGTCAAGTTCATCAATATCAACAGAACTACCTGTACCTCCTCCAGCTGAAGCAAAAGTTACTTCTCTCAATCTACCAATTTCTTGCATCACATTTGGTGAATTATGGTAGTTGATAATATATATTTCGTTATCTCCTTTGTTCGTTTTCCTGACAAATTTATTATTGGATAATTCTTCCTTAATAAGGTTCTTAGAAATAGGTGAAATGATATAGCTTAAATCCATAGATGAAAATTAGCAATTATTAAAGAGAATCAGGCAAATTATAAGCAGTATTTTTTATTTCTTCTGCTATTTCTTTGTCATTCTTGTTTGAATCAAAATCTTCTGGTAGAATTGGCGCTCCAAAATATAACTTAAGTGTTTTGTTTTTTTGTTTAAACATTTCATTTGCAAGATACAACATCTCAATATTTGCTTTAACTCCTAATTTTTCTCTCAAATTAGAAAGTCGGTAAAAAAAGTTAGAAAGTTCTCCATTAATAAAAACTGGAACTATCTTTTTGTTCTCCTTTTTTGCTCGAGTTACAAATGTTTTTTTCCATTCCAAATCACTTACTTTTCCTTTCTTTTTTCTACTCACCAATCCTGCTGGAAAAAGAAATACTGCTTTGTCCGATGAAAATAATTCATTCACTTTTTGAAGTGATTCTTTGGCATTTGACTTGTGTTTATCCACTCCCACAAACAACCCTTTAAGATTTTCTAAATTCATTAATAAATCATTGACAATAAATTTAATATCTTCTCTAATCGGGTTTACCTCGGTAACAATTGCCATTGCATCCATACCTCCAAGAGGATGATTAGAAGCAAATATTACCCCTTCATCAGTTGGGATATTTTGAAGACCAAAAGATTCTACTTTAATATTAAAACGATTAATAATATCCTGACAAAAATCAGCTCCATACAAATTTTCGTTTTCTTTGAGAATTTGATTTATTTCTTCCTGATGAACTATTTTTTTGAGATAATTCAAAATAAATTTTGGAAGTCGCTTGAGCAATTTTGGATTCTTGCTTGCGATTAATCTTTCAACATCAATAAATTTTTCTTCCATGGAATAAAGATAGAAATTTATCTAAAAAGCCCTAATGCTATCAATCACAACATCCCTTAATGGCCACTTGTATTTATCCACTTTTATTCTGGAAATTTTTGAAAGCACGCCAAAACCAGAAGTCATTTCTCCAAAAACTGTGTAATCACCATCCAAATGAGGTGCTCCTCCTTTGGTTGTATAAGTTGAAATTTGTTTAGAGTTAAATTTCTTTTTATCACTACGCTTTATATTGAAATAGGATTTTGGTAATACTTTCCCTTCAACTATATAAAAATTAATCTGACTTGATTTTTTTTCAAAATCTTGTTCTTCGGTAGGTACAGCCATAACCAATGCTCCCTTTTTATGAATATTTTTCGAAGAAATTTCATTAGGAATTCGATAATTACCAACAGCATTAAGTTTCGTGCGAATAGTTTCACTTTCAGAGTTTCCACCTTGAATCATAAATTCATCTATAATTCTATAAAACAATGTGTTGTCAAAAACTTTTTTATTAGATAATAGAACAAAATTCGCCCTATGCATAGGAGTATTTGCGTATAGTTTAAATTTCATTTTGCCATATTTAGTATAAACCACTATTCGATTTAATTTTACAGTATCTGCGAACTTTAACAATCTTTCTTTGGCATTTCTATTTGTAATAATTGTTCTTGCAATTCTGGCGATTTCAAGTTCAATAGAATCTACTTCTTCAACAATGATTTTTTCGGGAACTTCTTTAAAGTTTTCAACAACAATTTCTTGTTTTTCATTAGCACAAGAAAAAATAAGTATTGAAGTAAGAAATAGTGTGATTAAAACTTTCATGAATCTTGGAATATGGATCATAAAAAATGGCAAGCTACTCATATCGCACCGCTACAACCACCTACCCTTGCTACGTTCCCGTCCTGGGGGATTCAGTAGGAGCTGGTCGTATGAGACTTGCCATTGCAAATCTACTACTTTCATTTTTATTCCCAAATTTATTCATTGCTGATTTAAAAAAATATTCTTTTTAGGTACAACTAACAAAAGTCTACTTTGCTAAGTCCTCTCCTGAGTTAAATTATTAAAAAATATTTATTATTTTTAACACTTAAATAACAGGCAACCAAACGAAAATTAACTTCGTATTGTCTTATAACTGTTATTTCCAGAAGCTTGAAAAAAAAATTATGAAAAAAATTTTATTATTTCTACTCCCCATTTTAATAGGTTTTAGTTTAAACGCCTCGCATTATGCAGGTGGTAATATTTATTATGACTGTTTAGGAAACAATCAATACAGGTTTTGGGGTGAAATAACTTTAGATTGCGGTGGAGCCTCGAATCCAACCACAATGAATATAACAGCAGT
>JBMYYT010000044.1:8524-13109 GCA_049609665.1 Flavobacteriales bacterium
TAATATGCCTTTAGTTAGTGCATTAACTCGTAATGTTTCTCAAGTTTGTTTCAAGGATAGTTTAAATACAACTTGCGTTGGAGCTGGTAACACTTTGCAAGGTAGAAGAAGATTTATCTACTCAGCCGTTGTTACTTTACCTCCTTGTAATACTTGGACATTTGGCTGGGGTAATTGTTGCAGAAATGGTGGTGCAGGTGGTGTTGTAAATCTTTCTACTGCAGGAAATTTTTATATGGAAACAACAATGAACAGTGGTACTGATTCATGTAACAACTCAGTAAGATACACGGGAGTTCAAAATCCTTATGTATGTATTAATCAACCTGCTACATACAATTTTGGAGGTTTTGATCCAGATGGAGACAGCCTAGTATACACATTAGTTCCAGCAATGATGAACGCGGGTACAAATTACACTTACAATGCTCCATACAGTGGATTAAATCCAATTGTGGGTATTGCCTTAAACTTTTCAACAGGAACTATTACTTTTACCCCTACATCACTTGGTTCTTTTGTCGTAGTTGTAAAAGTATTTGAATATGATTCTTTAGGTAGATTAGTAGGTACAACAATGAGAGATATTCAGATTGTTGTTTACAATTGTGCCGCGAACATTGCTCCTGATCCTAATCCTACTGCTTTTTATAACTTGCGCGGGCAAGGTGTGATTGCAGGTCCAAAAAAATTGGAAGTTTGTGAAGGCGATACTTTTTGTGTCGATTTTGTTGTTGCAGATTCAAATGCAGGAGATACTTTATCTCTTTGGAGCACGAATATTGGTTCTGTTTTGCCTGGAGCAACTCTTACCTACACAGGAATAAATCCAATTATTGGAACATTATGTTGGTCAGTTCCTACTGGAGGAAATGCTATGAATTCTATAAGTGTTTCTGTTGATGATGGATTTTGTCCAATTCCAGCCAGAGCTTCCTTTAGTTTATCAATTGAAGTAATCAAAAGTACTTACGTCTCCCCAGATTTAACAATATGTCTCGGAGACAGTGCTATTTTGACAGCCAGAGGTGGAAATACTTTTACATGGACCACTCTCTCAGGACCACCAATTTCTCTTGGAACTAATTTTAATTGTGATACTTGTAATCCAGTAGAAGCAAAACCAGTTTCAACAACTACCTATGAAGTAACCAGTGATTTATCAGGAGGTTGTAATAATAAGGATACCGTTACAGTAACTGTTGCTGCAAATTTCCTTTATAACCTTTCTCAATCCTCAGGTTCAAGTTGTAGATTGGATCCAATTAATTTTGCAATTACCCCAATTACACCCGGGACTTATACTTACCAATGGTCTCCTGCTTTAATGTTATCTTCGGATACTATTCCTAATCCAGTTTTAAATCCTACCCAAGGTGGATTATTGAAATATCAAATTGTAGCCGTAAACGCCCAAGGTTGTACAAAGATTGATACAATTAGTGTTTTTGTATCAAATGGATTAGTTCCTGATGCTTTAGCATTTTCAGATAAAGACACAGTTAAATGTAATGATATCGCTAATTTAAGCTCATGGGTTGATACAGCTGCATCACAAAGTGATTTTATTGATGATTTCGATAACTCTTTGAGTCCATATAGTTTTCTTAGTAATATTACTGGAGGAGCTATCGGGACAGGATGTGGAGCTAATTCTCCTCCAAACTCTCTTAATTTTAATGGAAACGGAATAAGAACCTTACAAACCGCATCTATTCAAGTTGGAAATTGTACTACAATAGAATATAGTTTTAGACTTGGAAATGCAGCTTCAGGATTTTTATGTGATCATGCTGAAAATACAGATCCTGTTTTCTTTCAATATTCAACCAATGGAGGTGTTAGTTGGACAACTTTAAGAAATCATAATTATTTAGGTTGGCTTGTAACTACTGGATGGCAAAATTTCTCATTTAATATGCCTATTGGTGTTTCGAATGCAATATTTAGATGGCACCAACCGGTGCATGGTGGAGCTGGTCAAGACAATTGGGCTGTTGATGATATTAAAATCAGTTGTAGTTCATTAAATAACTATTCCTATGTATGGTCACCTTCTCCTTCCTTAACAACTCCAAATTCTCATACTACAATTGCTCAACCTCAGGTTGGAACAAACTACCAACTTATAGTTACAGACACCACTGGTGGTTGCGCAGATACTGCTTATGTTTATGTTGAAGCATCTACTGATTATCCAGATATAGATATCTCTATTGACACTTCAAATGGATGTGAGCCAGTTACAGTTACTTTTACCAATAATACTGATCCTTCAAGAATAGGAACTATCGAATGGGATTTTGGGGATGGCAATACAAGTACAGCACTCACAAATCCAATGGTTCACACCTATCTTTCCAATGGAACTTATTCGGTTTATGTAAAAATCACATCTCCTAATGGCTGTGTTTCTGATACAACTTACACCAACTTGGTTGAAGTTTATGATATACCTGTTGCATTCTTTAATGCAAATCCACAACCGACTAATATCTCAAGTCCTAACATAAGTTTTTACGACCTTTCAAGTAGCTTTGTCTCTCAATGGACATGGGATTTTGGAATTAACTTACCAGGCTATGCAACTACTTCAAACTTACAGAACCCAAGAATTAAATATCCAGATAATGGAAGCGGTGTTTATACAGTTACTTTAATTGTAGGATCTCCTCAAGGATGTTTTGATACAATTACCAAAGATGTAGTCATTGAAGGTCTTTATACTCTCTACTTACCGAGTTCGTTCACTCCAAATGGAGATGGGCTTAACGATGAGTTTGGTCCAACTGGTGAACAAATTGACCCAAAAGATTATCAATTTATGATATTCAATAGATGGGGAGAAGTTTTATTTTCAACTTCTGATGTCCAGGAAACTTGGACTGGAAGAGTTAATAATACTGGAAACTTGCTGCCTGAGGGAGTTTATGTTTGGCGTATTCTTGCTACTGATGGAAACTCTAAGAAGCAACATGAATACATTGGTCATGTTACATTACTTAGAAATCCTAAAAAAGAATAAAAATTTTTATCGAATTTTGAAAATAAAAAAGCAGGTTATTAAATAACCTGCTTTTTTATTTTACTTTAATTCCTTCAAAAGAGTTTCTGCGGCTAATTTTCCCAATTCATTTGAAGCCAAAGGACTTGATCCTGTGATTAGATTTCTATCTCTACATACAGTTTTATCCATTTTGGTATTCATAAGATTAGCTCCAAGACTTTTTAGTTTCTCACTTAATCCAAAAGGCATTAATCCAGGTAAATATCCCATCATTGGAGTTTTATTATCTACTGAATCTGGGAATATAGCCATGTTGTATCCTTCGTATAAAAACTTTTGATTATCCAATGTTGTAGACAAGAATGCTCCAGGTCCATGACAAAGACTAATAGTGAAAATATCGTTTTCATGAGCCCAATTCAAAATCTTTCCTACATTTTTACTTTCAGGAATTCCGAGCATAGCTCCGTGACCTCCTGGTACAAAAACTGCTGCGTAAGAATCTGTTTTTGAAAATGAGTTATCGATAAAATCTTGTAATCTTTTCGGTTTCTCAAAGTTAGATTTGAACTTGTTATAAATTACGTTTACATATTCATCCTTTTCCGGGAATGCCCACATCTCGAAAACTACTGGTTTGCCAGTTAGTGTAGCTATTTCAAATTCGAAGCCTGCATTTTGGAGATGTAGCATAGGAAGCAAAGCTTCAACTGGATGATTTCCAGTAGAGAACAATTTCCCGTTTTTCATTTTTAGATTTTTTTCTTCGGTGAAAATCACCAAAATTTTTGACTTTTTTCCTTCGTATTTTTCATAGGAAATATTTTCGAAATCAGTTTTATCAACTGTTCCCATTTTTAGGGCTAATTTTGATGGACTATAAGATCCATCTGCTTCTAATTTTGGAGCTAATCCTAATATTTTTTTTAGCATAATTTTAGTTTAATAATTTGTAATTGATTCTTTAATTGATTTTTATCACAATTTTACCTTTAGCTCTACCTGAAGCTAAATGGGTGAAAGCTTCTACGCTTTTTTCAAAAGGGTAAACGGTATCAATAATTGGTTTGATTTTTTCGTCTTCAATTAGTGTTTTAATTGTACTCAGATGTTCTCCATTCGGATGCATGAAAATAAATTTGTAACTCGCCTCTTTATTTTCAATCAATTTGGCTAATTCCTCAGGTAACTTGTAATCTGTCATTCCAATCATTTTAGCAATCTCTTCATCTATTGGTCCAACAACACTTACTACTTTTCCTCCTTTTTTTATTACTTCAAAAGCTTCTAATGAATAGTTTTTTCCAAGCGTATCAAATACGATATCTGCATCTTTAACTATAGTTTTGTAATCTTCAGTTTTGTAATCTATTACTCTGTCAGCTCCCAGTTCTTTCAACCATTCTACATTGCTCGTACTTGTAGTTGTATAAACATAAGCCCCTTTAGATTTTGCATATTGAATAGCAAAACTTCCTACCCCACCAGAACCAGCATGAATAAGAACTTTGTCGTTTTCATTGATTCTCGCATATTCCAAAGATTGCAAGGCGGTAAGTCCAGCTAATGGAATTCCTG
>JBMYYT010000045.1:0-13080 GCA_049609665.1 Flavobacteriales bacterium
CTGTCTGGGTTGACATTACGCTTTCCTTCATTCCGATTTTTCTTGTCCATTCAGTAAGATCTCTTGGTGAGAACTGAAGATAGCAGATGGTTTTTTACCGTTGAAAACCGCAGCCGGGTCGTTTTTTCCACGCATACTCGCTTCATGTCAAACTAAAACTTAAACACATGACTACTAAAGAAGCATCAGTGCTTATCGCTCAGGCTCTACTACAGCAAGGGGCCAACACTCAACCCAAGGCACTTGCCGAACAACTGACCATCCCGATAATCCAGATTCATAATGTAATGAACAGCTTTAATAAAGATGGTCTAATCGAAATTGGTGAGGACGAGCAAGGGAAAACCTACACGGTCAAGAATGAAGAAGGTCTGAAGGCCTTGCTGGTGGACGTGACGGATGAAGAACCGAAAAAGGAGGATGCACCTGAACCGAAGACCGAAAAGAAGGTTGAGAAGAAAAAAACTACACTGAAACAAAAGCAAACAGGAAAATACGTCTTCAATAAGGTGGTCCTGTCCAAGAGTCAATGTGTCTTACAGATTGTGACCAGATATGTCGAGCAGCAACAACCAACACTTGCGCAATTGAAAGAGACCTTTCCTGACAAGATCGTTTCACAGTTCGGAGTGATTAAAACTCTTAAAGAAGCGCAAGGGCTTTCGCAATCACGTAAGCGGTTTCATTTGAAAGATCATCAGATTCTTAAAACATCAGACAATCATCAAGTAGCAGTTACGAATCAATGGACCCAGGACCGTTTTCGACAGTTATTGGAAATTGCGGAAACTCTTGGGTACAAAGTCAAGCCTGAATAATCGTACCATCATAGATTTTGAGAGGGCCACGGATTTGTGGCCCTTTCCTTTATATCAGAAAATGAAGTGGACGACATACACTACCAAGTATCCACTTCATTACATTATTGTAACGAAGTCAGTAGAATTCTAAAGGGATGGTTTATCTAAATCACTTCACTTTGGTTCACCTTGTCTAATGTCCATAGTCCCACTTCTATTGGTAGTAGGACTTACAAAGCGCTGGAAACCAGCATAATGACAATTCTACCCTCAAGAACAGTCTCATTTGTAGGCAAATTTGACCATAAACAGGCCTTCTGAGTCGTTTTTACTGCTACACTGCGGTATGAAACGAAACACCACTACATCTGCACTGGAATGGAACCAGATGCTCGGTCTATGCGATCAATTAAAAAAAGACGGTTTTTATCGCGAATACTTGCTATTTCTCCTCGGTTCTCACTTCGGGCTGAGGATCTCCGATTTGCTATCTCTGACATGGAGGGATGTTCTGCGGCAGGAAACCGTGTTCCTCAAAGAGGGCAAGACCGGTAAGCAGAGAGTAATTAATGTACATACGCGCGTGCAAGAAGCCCTCGTTCATTGTCTTCCCCTTCTTAGAATGGAACCGAACTGGTCAGTTGACCGACCGATATTCGCCAACCGTTGGGGAAATCAAATCTCGGTAAGCTATGTGAACAAGCGAATCAAATGGGTTCTTGTCAAATACCGAATCAAGACCCAGAACGCTTCATCTCATACGCTCCGTAAAACATTTGGTCGAAGACTATGGGAGCAACATGGAGAATCAGACAAGGCGTTGGTGTTTCTGTCTGAAATATTTGGTCATTCTAACACAGCCATTACAAGAAGGTATCTCGGAATCACTCAAGAAACTATCGCCAGTGCCTACATGTCATTATGATTCACATAATTGATAAGCTTGGTACGGTTTGAGGCTCTTCCGTCTGGTTTAGTTCACGATGCTTGAGACGGATGTCAAGAATAGTGGCATACGTTATCAACATGAAGGAGATGGCCATGCAGATGAGCACTATCATCTTCGCCCACGCCATAGTCTTTTCACTCGGCTTGATGCCGAATCCTTTTTTAAGACTATCCTTAAGCATATTGAGCGCTTCCATGACCAGGTATTCTGAGTATCCTTCAACCCTTTCTTTTGCTAACCTCTGAATTGCACGGATGCAATAAAAGGAAAGGCCGTTTTCAGGGTTGAAACCAAAGCTGCAAAAGGGATTTGACCCACTAAAGGACAACATTGGAAACGTAATATTGAGGGGCTTACAGACCTATGGTCGCGATGGCGCAAGAAGAAAGTTTAACAGCTTGGTCAATATTTTCATTTCCATAATGTTTAGGTTTGCAAACTGAATGCAATTGCTTAAACCATATTTGGCTTTGTTCCTATTGCTGACCTATACAATGGGTTTTGCACAAGGGTTGACACCGCGATGTAATCATTACTCGGTGTCCGATGATCTTGGAGGAGTAGAGAATGTTCATCATCACGAACACCATGACCATACGGAGGATAAAGCAGTTGACCATGGGCATATTGAGCATAATGGACATTTGGATCATGGTGCTTTTGACCTGGTACTTTGCCTACTTGAGGACGTTTCGCATTCTGACCACGCTGGGGACGATTGTCATTGCGTGCCGACAATCAATAGTAGAACATCATCCGATTGGATTGGTAAATTGAAACTACTTGCGGTTGTCGTACCTCTATTTGACAACATTGAAGCCGAAGAGCAAGCGACATTCCATGTCTCGCAAACGCTTGGCCAATTACAGCTTCCGTACTTAAAAAGCACCTCCCAGCGAGGGCCTCCTTCTATTTCCTGAAAATAGCTTCCGTTTAACGCGGTTGCGATTGATGTCTTTCTGAATTCAGGAGGACTTCAAGTGTATTTATTCATCAGGAAATATTCATGAAATGATAAACGGTATTATTCGATTTTCAATCGAAAATAAGCTGATAATAGGCTTGTTCACGGTTGCGCTCATTGCTACAGGTATATGGAGCATGAGCAAGGTTCCGCTGGATGCGGTTCCAGATATTACAAATAATCAGGTGCAGGTAATTACGCAAGCACCTAACCTCGGTACGCAAGACATTGAACAGTTTGTCACTTATCCAGTAGAGTTGGCGATGTCCAACCTGCCAGATGTGACCGAAATACGTTCGATTTCCCGTTTCGGACTTTCGGTTGTAACCATTGTATTTGACGATGATATGGGAACATATCTACCGCGTCAATTGGTTGCTGAGAAACTGAACGAGGTAAAAGGGGAAATACCTCAAGGGTTCGGTGAACCATCGATGGGGCCAATCTCTACAGGACTTGGCGAAGTGTATCAGTACACGTTAAAGGTTGATAGCGCACATGAAGGGGATTACAGTTCCATTGACTTGCGCACCATGCAAGATTGGATTGTAGCCAGACAAATGGCCATGGTTGAAGGCGTGGTGGAGATAAATGCCATTGGTGGTGGTGTGAAGCAATACGAAGTTTCGGTAGACCCTGATGAGTTAAGGGCGATGGGGATTACGATTGCTGACGTGTTTGAAGCACTTGAAGCAAACAACCAGAATACTGGCGGTGCCTACATTGAAAAGAACCACATGGCGAATTTCATTCGCGGAGAAGGACTTGCACGGACGGTAGAGGATATTGAAAGCATTTTGGTTACGAACCAAAATGGGCTGCCAATAACGGTGAAAGATGTAGCCACGGTGAAATTCGGAAGAGCGGTGCGCTACGGTGCATTGACCCAAGATGGTGAAGGTGAAGTTGTGGGAGGATTGGTGATGATGCTCAAGGGTGCAAACTCAAATGATGTTATCGGGCGTGTGAAAGATCGCATGGCCGAGATACAACAGTCGTTACCTGAAGGTGTGATCATTCAGCCACTTTTAGACAGAAGTAAGCTGATTGCTAAGACCACCAGCACAGTAAGCACCAATCTGCTTGAAGGTGCATTGATTGTGATTTTCGTCTTGGTATTTCTTCTCGGAAACTGGCGAGGTGGACTTGTTGTAGCGTCAACCATTCCGTTGTCTTTACTCTTCGCTTTCATAATGATGCACGCTTTCGGAGTATGGGCAAACCTTATGAGTTTGGGTGCTATTGACTTTGGGATCATTGTAGATGGGGCGGTAATCATTGTAGAGAGTACCGTATTCATGCTGCATGATAAGGTGCTGAAAAAGCAAAATATTACGGCAGAAGTCCGAGACAATACGGCCTATACTGCTTCCAGCAAAATGATGAACTCAGCCTTTTTCGGGCAGTTGATCATCCTAATTGTATTCATTCCGATACTGGCTTTAGAAGGTGTTGAGGGTAAGATGTTCAAACCTATGGCACTCACATTCATGTTTGCGATGATAGGTGTGATGATCCTTTGCCTGACCTACGTTCCAATGATGTCGAGTTGGTTTATCAGAACAAGTTCTAAGGAAAAGCCATCGTGGGGCGACCGTATTGTGCATTGGCTTGAGAACATATATGAGCGCACTTTGGTACGTGCATTGAAGCGCGGAGCTTGGATTATATCAGGCTCAGTCTTGATGCTTGGTTTGGCAATTTTCACATTCAGTAACATGGGCGGAGAGTTTGTGCCTCAACTGGATGAAGGAGACCTTGCTTTTCATGCCATTCTGAAACCAGGAAGTTCGCTAACCGAAACAATCGAAAGTACCACGATGATTGAGGCGATGGTGAAGGAGAAATTCCCTGAGGTTGAGAAAATCGTAAGTCGAATTGGTGTGGCTGAGGTGCCTACGGATCCGATGCCGATGGATCTGGCCGACATATTCGTCATACTGAAACCTATGGATGAGTGGACATCTGCTTCTTCCAAAGATGAATTGATCGAGAAGATGAAGGTGGAACTTGAGAAATTCCCAGGTATCAACTATGAATTCAGCCAACCGATTGAAATGCGTTTCAACGAATTGTTGGAGGGTATCAGAGAAGATGTAGCGATTAAGCTTTATGGTGAAGACATGGATGTTCTTGCCAGTAAAGCGGAAGAAGTATCGAAGATCATTGCAGGTACACCGGGTATTGGTGACATGAAGGCCGAGGCAACATCTGGTCTTCCTCAGATGACCGTGAGATATGAGCGGCATAAACTGGCGCAGTATGGTTTGAATATAAGCGACCTGAACATGCTTATTCAATCCGCATTTGCAGGTGGTAAAGCAGGAGTAATATTCGAAGGCGAGAAACGGTTTGATCTTGTGGTAAGGCTTGATGAGAAGCACAGAACAAGCTTGGACGACCTGAAAAACCTTTACGTAAATACGCCAAGCGGAGCGCAGATACCGTTGCGTGAAGTGGCGAGCATTAGTTATGAGCCAGGCCCAATGCAGATCGGTCGAGACAATACGAATAGAAGGACGTATGTGGGTATCAATGTGAGGGGAAGGGATGTGAAATCTCTTGTAGAAGAAATAAAGCAGAAGTTGGATGCAGAACTTGAATTGCCTGCTGGCTATTACATCCGATACGGTGGTGCCTTTGAAAATCTGGAGCGTGCCAGTCAGCGGCTCAAATTGCTTGTGCCTATTGCATTGGGATTGATCTTCCTTCTGATCTTTCTCGCGTTGCGATCATTCAAGCAATCGGCCATGATCTATATGGCCATTCCCTTAGCAACCATTGGCGGTGTATTCTCGCTTTGGTTGAGAGACATGCCTTTCAGTATATCCGCTGGTGTCGGTTTTATCGTGCTGTTCGGTGTTGCCGTGCTTAACGGACTTGTACTCATTAGCGCATGGAACGAATTGAAGGATGAGGGCGTGACGGATATTGGCGAACGTATTCGCATTGGTGCGAAACGAAGAATTCGTCCTATTCTTCTTACAGCTTTGACCGATGTGCTTGGATTTTTACCGATGGCGATTTCAACTTCGGCAGGTGCAGAAGTTCAGCAACCATTGGCTACGGTAGTTATTGGTGGTATGCTTACCGCAACACTTCTAACGTTGTTCGTCCTTCCAATTTTATACCGATGGATGGAAGGTTGGTCTGGAGAAAAGGTTCCGAAAGTAGCTGCAACAGCGGTGTTAATTGTGAGTGTTTCGGTGTTCGGTCAATCGAATGCAGTTGCACAAAACGGGCCTGAAAAGGTGATAACTACGCTTGATGAAGCAATAACCATCGGGCTTGCGAACAATGGAAATGTTCTTGTGGCAAAAAGTAATGTCGAGGTTCAGAAGCTCGGAAAAGGGAGTGCCATTGATCTTCCAAAAACCGATGTTGGCTTTCAATACGGACAGATTAACAGTTTTGAGAACGATTTATCGTTCGATATAAATCAGCGGATTGCTTTTCCAACGGTGTATAGTTCTAAAAGAAGGTTGGCCAAGGAGCGCACAACCAGCAGCCAAATGGAAGTGGCAATCACCGAAAACCAGTTGAAGCTGGAAATTCGTCAGGCTTGGAACCAACTGTCCTATCTCACTTCGCATGAGCAATTGTTGATGTATCAGGACACGATTTATGGCGAAGCTTTTCGGGCCGCCACAATCAGATATGAGTTAGAAGCTACCAGTTTGCTGGAGAAGGCAACAGCCGAAACAAGAGCGATGGAGGTGAAGAACAATTTGCGTTCTATCCGTTCCGAAATTGGAATGGAAGAAGAGCAGTTGCGAATTCTACTCAATTCCTCTTCTGAACTCAGCTTTAAACCATCGGAACTGGAACCGCTCACTTTTGAGGGCGCGATGGACGCTTCTTCTGTAGCTAATAACCCACTCGTATCAGTTGCTAATCAACAAGTGGCCGTTGCAAAAGCAGAAAGGTCTGTGCAAGTGTCTCAGGCACTACCTGATCTGTCTGTGGGGTACTTCAACCAATCGATGATCGGGAGTTCAACTTCGGATGGAAGTTTGGCAACTGGTTCGGATCGGTTTTCGGGTGTTCAGGCAGGGATTTCTATTCCGCTGGCATTCGGTTCTCATGTTGCAGATGTGAAAAGTGCCAAAATCAAGGAGCAGATGGCAAGTACCAATGCCAAGTATTACCAAACTGTTTTGAACGGTAGATACGAGCGGCAATATCAGCAGACCGAAATGCATCGCAATAGCTTGGATTACTATCAGAATAGTGGTCTTCCTCAGGCAGAACTCATCCTTGATAATGCTCGAAAAAGCTTTGAGAACGGTGCTATTGACTATGTAGAATATTTCCAAGGGCTTGATCAGGCGTTGGATGTAAAGCTTAATCACCTGATCGCAATGAATGGGTACAACCAGTCGATTATTGAACTGGAATACCTCCTTGGAAACTAATATTTAAAGACTTTGACAATGAAATTCAACATAAAAGTATACGCGGCTGCAATAGCCACATTATTCCTGATTACATCATGCGGACATTCAGACCATGACCATGGCGAAGATGATGGACACGACCACGGTTCTGCCGAAGAAGGGCATGACGAACATGAAGAAGGAGCAGAAGAAGTGCATTTTTCGGAACTGCAATTCAAATCGCTTGATATGCAGGTAGGCAGTATTTCTACCCGTAACATGGGAGCGTACATTGAAGCCAATGGTCAATTGGAAGTACCACCTCAGAATGAAGCGGCTGTTTCCACATACATTGGTGCCAATGTGGTTTCGATAGAAGTAATTGAAGGTGACAAAGTGAGTAAGGGAATGGTGTTGGCGTATTTAAGTCATCCCAACCTGATCCAGTTGCAGACCGATTATTTGGCGGCTTACAATTCTCTCTCATATCTCGAAAAGGATTATTTGAGACAGAAGAAACTTTACGAAGAGAAAGTGGGGTCGGGTAAAGACCTTCAACGATTAGAAGCTGAGTTTTTGTCGGCAAAAGGAAAATCGAAGGGCTATGAAGCCCAGTTGAAGTTGCTCGGTTTGGATGTGAAAAAGATACAGCAAGCAGAGATTGCAGATCGAATTCCCGTTGTCAGCCCCATTGATGGTCATGTTCGGATGGTTGAAGTGAAAACCGGGCAATACGTGGAGCCACAAACAGAGATGTTTGAAATTGTTAATGTGGATCATATTCATGCAGACCTTATGGTGTTTGAACGTGATATGCATAAAGTACGGGAAGGGCAGAAAGTGAAATTCTCTGTTGAAAGTCACGATGAATATGACCTTGAGGCAACTATTTATTCGGTTGGAAAGGCTTTTGAGGACAATCCAAAAGCGGTGCATTTACATGCGGAGATTGAAAACAAACACGGCCTTTTACTGCCAGGAATGTATGTGCGTGGTAAAATTCTTGGAGATGAAACAACCGTACAGGCTTTGCCTGACGAGGCAGTTCTAAAAGAAGGTGATCGATACTACGTGTTCACGGCCAGCAAAGTGACTGAGGGCGATGAGGAAGAATGGAGATTTGTCCCGTTAGAAGTAGCTGTAGGCACACAATCAGATGGTTGGACCGAGGTTAAATTGCTATCCCCATTGGAAGAAGGAACTTCTTTGGCTTTAAATAATGCCTACTATCTGATGGCTGAGATGAAGAAAGGAGAAGCTGAACACGAGCATTGATAAAAGGAATGAAAAGATCCGAATTCAGAATTTCACAAATGGACTGCCCAAGCGAGGAGCAGATGATAAAGATGAAACTATCAGGTTTCGATAGTGTCAAGTCGTTAGACTTTGATATTGCAAACAGAAAGCTTGATGTGCATCATGATGGCGGCATTAACCCAATCAAACTTGCTTTGGAAGAACTCAAGCTTGGTTCGGAACTGGTTTTAACGGTGGAAAGTCAAGCGGAATTCACCAAACAGGATGAAAGCCAAGAACGCAAGCTTCTTTGGGCGGTGCTCATCATCAACTTTCTGTTCTTTGGAATTGAGATAATTGCAGGAGTATTATCGGGGTCTATGGGGCTTGTGGCCGATAGCCTTGATATGCTTGCAGACACCATTGTCTATATTCTTGCTTTGATGGCGGTTGGTGCAGCGGCTGCCATGAAGAGCAGGGTGGCAAGGTTTGCTGGTTATTTTCAAATGCTCCTCGCAGTCGTTGGATTTGCAGAAGTACTGAGACGTTTCTTCAGTCTCACCGATGCGCCTGACTTTACAACAATGATTGTGGTTTCAGTTTTTGCCTTGATAGCAAATGCTTTAAGTCTTTACATTCTTCAAAAAGGAAAAAGCGATGAAGCTCATATGAAAGCGAGTATGATATTCACTTCAAATGACATCATAATTAACTCTGGAGTAATAATGGCCGGGGTGCTGGTCAAATACTTCAATTCGAGTTATCCTGACCTTATTATAGGTGCAATTGTATTCCTGATCGTAGCGAATGGTGCTTTCCGAATACTTAAACTTGATACAGGAGTTAATAGTTAGGCGATGGGAAACAATCACAATCACGACCATTCTACAGAAAACGTAAGACTTGCATTCTTCTTGAATGTGGGTTTTACCATCATAGAAATCATTGGTGGGCTTTATACGAACAGTCTCGCCATTCTTTCTGATGCGCTTCATGACCTTGGAGATAGTCTGAGCTTGGGAATGGCATGGTATCTACAAAAGCTGTCATCAAAGGGTCGAACGAGAACTTTCAGTTATGGATATAGACGGTTTTCGCTTCTTGGAGCCATACTCAATGCGGTCATTCTTGTTACTGGGTCAGTTTTCGTTCTAAGCAAGGCCATTCCACAACTGTTCCACCCTGAAGAGACGAATGCACCAGGTATGATGGCGCTTGCGGTGTTGGGTATACTGGTGAATGGGGCTGCCGTATTGCGCTTGAAAAAAGGCAAAAGCATGAACGAAAAAGTGGTTTCCCTTCACCTGCTTGAAGACGTTCTCGGTTGGGTGGCAGTCCTGATAGGTAGCATCATCATGTATTTCTATGATGCACCTTTCATTGACCCGCTGCTGTCACTGGGCATTTCTCTGTTTGTACTCTACAACGCGGTGAAAAATCTTTACAAGAGTATCAAGATTGTGCTACAAGCGGTTCCAGACGAAGTGAATATCGAAGGGCTTCAAGATGACCTCAAAGAAATTCAGGAAATTAGCTCTATACATGATTGCCATGTGTGGTCGTTAGATGGCAATTACACCGTAATGACCATTCACGTTGTGCTTGATAGGGATTATAAACTCTCAGAACAATACGAGTTAAAGGGGAGAATATGTAGCGAATTAAAACCCCGCGACATTGACCACCTCACTGTCGAGTTCGAAATAGAAGGGCAGCATTGCGCCCAAAACGAAAATCAGAATTAACATGACTTTTCACCAGATATTTCTTCCAGCATTTTCGCTGGTGTTCATTTTACAGGTGTTCGTCATCCGTTCGGTCATTTTATGGAAAAAGGCGGGGGTTAATCCGTTCGTGTTCGGTAAAACCGAGAATGCCCATGATTACATAGGACGTGTTTACAAAGCAATGACCGTTGGTACATGGATTGCCATCGGGTCATACTCGTTCATTCCAGATACGTACCAATACTTGATGCCCATGTGGTATTTGGAAAGTGCTATTGTTCAGCAAGTTGGGGTAGGACTGTTGCTGTTTGCCTTCATTTGGATCATCGTTGCACAGTTTCAGATGTCCAACTCATGGCGCATTGGCATCAACTACGAAGAAACCACCAAGCTGATCGATCATGGTCTGTTCGGAGTGTCGAGAAACCCCATCTTTCTTGGGGTGCTCATCTCGTATGTGGGAACCTTCTTGGTCATCCCAAATGCATTGACGTTTTCACTCATGGCAATCACCTTCATTAGCATTCAGGTGCAGGTACGAATGGAAGAAGAGTACCTCCAGAAGTCACACGGAGAAGAATACATTCAATATCAAAAGAAGGTAAGGCGATGGATATGAATAGAATAATGCCAGGGAACGACTTCATATTCTGAACGTAAGCAGACCGACACATATTTAAGAATTTGCTTAAATAATAAAACAACTTATATCTTTGTGGCGTTACTTGCACAGAAAAGGAACGATCATGAAGAACAATCAATCCTGCATAAGACAATTTGCCGATGGAGTTCAGATAGACAATTGCAGGGCGACTTTGAGAACAAACGAAAAGGCATTCACCCAATTGAGTGGGCTTTTGGCGCTGGCTGGAAATGAAGTTCGGCTGAAGATTATGTTCCTATTGGAAGAAGAGAACGAGCTTTGCCCTTGCGACCTTTCAGATATTCTCGGAATGAGTGTACCCGCCATTTCGCAACACCTCAGGAAACTGAAAGACGGAAACGTTATTGAAGCACGAAGAGAAGGTCAAACCATCTTCTATTCTTTGAAACAAGAGCAACTGGCCCTGCTCCGGCCAATTTTTAAACGCATTGTAAATCATCAAAGCGTAGAAGCATGAGCAATTCAAATCAAGGATCACAGAAAGGAGCTGCCGCAACTGGCATCATTGCAGCATTTGCCGCATCATCCTGTTGTATTCCTCCGGTAATTGCTGCCATAGCAGGCGTTGGAGGAGCCGCTGGCAGTTTAGCATGGATGGAACCGCTCCGTCCTTATCTGATAGGTGTTGCCGTGTTGGCCATTGGCTACGCTTGGTATAACCACTTTAAACCAAAACCAGCTGATGACTGTGGCTGCGATATTGAGAAACCGAAATGGTATCTGACCAAAGGGTTTTTAATTGGCACCACCCTGTTTGCAGCCATCTCCATCTCTTTTCCTTACTATTCCGGCATCTTCTTTTCAAACAACCAAAAAGAAGTCCTGGTTGTGAATGCCTCAAACATTGAAACGCTGGATGTGAGCATTGAAGGCATGACCTGCGATGCCTGTCAGAACCATGTGAACAGTGCGGTAAATGAACTGTCCGGCATTGTAAGAGTGAATTCTTCTTATGCAGATGGCAATGCCATTGTTGAGTTTGACAGAACTAAGACCTCAGAAAACGAAATTGAAGAGGCCATCAACGGAACAGGATACATGGTTACCGAAATAAAAAACAGCAACCGAAATGAGTAAGACAACAATCAAACTTCAGTCAATTATCACTTGTCCGAAATGTGGTCACAAGAAAGAAGAAACTATGCCAACTGATGCTTGCCAATACTTTTACGATTGTGAGAATTGTGGAGAGGTTTTGAAGCCGAAGAAAGGCGATTGTTGTGTTTTCTGTAGTTATGGTTCGGTAAAATGTCCACCAATTCAGCAGGGAGAGACCTGCTGTTAGATGCTATTTGCAAAAGTCACCCAAATGTCTGACCAGCGTCACAATAAACCACGAATACCTGCGTACATTAGTTTCGTGAAATCTGCATTTTCCATATTTCTCGCCACGTTGGTTTTGGTAGCAACTTCAGGAGTTGGCATCACCAAACATATCTGTGGCAACCGTATAGCATCTGTTTCTGTAACAGGAGATGCTGGATGTACGTGTGGGGAGATGGATGATGCCTCGAATTGCTGTCATTCTGAACGGCAGTTCTTTCAATTGGACGATGATTTCTCAGTTGCTCCAGTACAATCTTTAAATCTTTCAGCTGCAACCATTTTGGCGGTTGTCGCTTATAATTTGTCTTTCGATCTTTTAGTGGAGGAAGGCGAAACGGAGTATCTCAATTACAAGCCACCCATTCCTGATAAGGACATACCTGTTCTTATTCAGTCCTTTCTTATTTGATACCATAGTATAGGGTAGCCACACCTTTGGTTACTTGCGTCCTGCCGTTTCCGGTGGGCTTTGATGATTTATTCAATTCGTCAACTCATTATACTATGCTTAATAACATCATTCGATATTTTCTCGAGAACAAGCTCGTTACATTGCTTTTGCTCGCTGGACTGATTGCATGGGGAATAGCAAACGCCCCTTTCAATTGGGAAAGTGATTGGTTTCCTCGCGACCCCGTCCCAGTGGATGCAATACCAGACATTGGTGAGAACCAACAGATCGTGTATACGGAATGGCCGGGTATTTCCCCGCAGGATATAGAAGATCAGATCACCTATCCGTTGACTACTGCACTACTGGGTATTCCAGGAGTACGGACCATTAGAAGTAACTCCATTTTCGGGTTATCCAGTATCTACATCATTTTTGAGGATGATGTGGAGTTCTATTGGAGCCGTACCCGTGTGCTCGAAAAGCTGAACTCCTTGCCTCGTGGAACACTTCCTGAAGAGGTTACGCCTGCCCTTGGCCCAGATGCTACCGCTCTCGGCCAGATCTATTGGTACACACTTGAAGGTCGTGATAAGGATGGCAATCCTGCTGGTGGTTGGGATCCGCATGAGCTCAGAACAATACAG
>JBMYYT010000046.1:0-12856 GCA_049609665.1 Flavobacteriales bacterium
ATGGAAAATCTGATATTTTAAGATGGGTTTCAGGTAGTGGCTTCCAAGTTCTTAGCTCAACAGGTTCTTCTTTTAATAACGCTGTAGTTTGGTCCAACTACAATAAAGGAACTGACAACAAATATTTTACTGGAGATTTTAATGGAGATGGGAAAAATGACTTGTGTAGATATCTACTAACAAAACAATGTGGTGCTGATGTTTTCACCTCTACTGGTTCGAGTTTTTCTCATTAATTATTTTCTTTTAACTCACCAAAGAGTATATTCCCATTTAAAAAAACTTCATCTTTCAAATTTGTCACTGTAATTTAAATAGTAAAGCGGTATTTTTAGGTTTTGAAAAAATTGGGAATCTCTTCAATTGAAACCCAATATGGGGCAACTTAGTTTCCACATGGATTATAGCAATTGGACCAATATTCCATTAAATGGATACAACTCCTTACAAAAAAATTACTGGAAATGGGACGAAGAAAGCAAGGCATTGCTGGATTAATGGACATCAAAAAACAACTTTCACAAAAACAATAGTGTTAGGAAATCCTTGGCTCGATTTTTTTAAAAACCTGCCTTCTAAACCTGATGAAAATTTATTTTATACTCTTTGCTACCTATAAAATTTGAGCTTATTTTCCCGTATTATATCATTAACTACATTAAAGAAAATACTCAGAGCAAATGGTGGATGAGAATACATCCCACAGATATTAACAGAAAGAAAGAGTACCAAGATTTTTTTGAAGAAAACGGAATTGACCATTTAATTGCTTTCGATGATGGCAGCAAAAAATCGCTTCCCGAGTCACTAAACTCCTCTCAATTGCATATCACCTATAATTCAGGAACTATAATTGAAGCAAACGCATTAGGAAGTTAAAACTATTCTTTTGGATAGGGAAAATGACCCAATTTACTTTGAATCTTTTATAAAAAATGGCGATGCATTTATTGTGGAAGATAACTTTCAATCTCAAGTAAAAGAAATCATTTCCTTAGAATCCACTATTACAAAATCTGATACAAATTATTCTTCTTGTTTTACGCAATTAGATAAATTAAAAAACTGATTTATCGTTCAATAAAAAATCAATGAAATTATAAGTTAATTTTTTTATTTTTTCTCCGTCTCTACCAGAAAACCCTTTAGAACACCAATCTGTACTTGCTGTATTTATTATAATACCTGAATTTTCAGATTTTTGAAAAACTATAAATGTTCCATAGGTCTCTCTAATTCTAAATCCTTTATCAAATCCTAATAACTGTTGTCGATAAAATTTCTGTTTAGTAGAATCGATAAAAGGCTTCCCTTTTTCAAATATTAAAGGAGCTCCATCATACTCTCTCGTTGGTATAGATAAGACGTCTCCTATTTCAATATTGGTATTTTCTAAAAGTGGAGAATTGGAAACAATTTTATATCCATCCCAACCTTTGTCTTCATCTAAACCAAATCCACCTTTGACAAAATTCACACCAACACTGTTTTCAATAGGATACTCCAACTGTTTCAATCCGTAATTTGTCGATTTTAGGGTGTCATGAACTAATGAGTCTGAATAATAATCATCAAAACAAATTACATTATCGTTTTCGTACCTAACCTCTTTCCACATCGTGTTTCCAGATAAAATAACTGCATTTCCGCCTCGATCAATAAACTTATCGAAATTTCTTCTTCCTTTTCGAGTCCAATACTCACTATGACCTGGAATAATAATTATTTTGTAATCCTTCATATTTGAGAAATCATCCAAATCCTTGTCACCTATATAATCTACATTAAAACTTCCGTTATCAATCCATTGAAAAAACTCTAAAGCATCAGTATGCACTCCTGCAGGTCTCTTAAAACTCAAAGAAACTCCTTTTGGATTTGTACAAGTACTTCTTCCTCCATTATGATTATAAGCATTTACGGTATTGCTTGGATAAACAATCAATACATCATTCTTCTTTTCAGGATTTTTTATTATAAATGGACTTGAATTTTCAAAACGATAAATACCTGATTTTAATTTTGAGGGTGAATAAGAAAATGTCTTTTTATATTAGAATCCTTTATTATACCAAAAACTCGTGTCAACTGCAGGTTGAGGAAAAACATCAATTGCTACCTGATCAACTTTATTTCTATTTCTATTTCTATTTATATCAAATAAATCAATTGAAATTGCTCCTTTTTTTGATCCTCTTAGATAAACTTCCACGGTTTCAGTTGGCAAATAAGATATTTTATCTTGAAATCCGTCTTCAACTTTAGTGCAGTTAAAAAGAAAAAAAAATAAAGCAAGTGGAACAATAATATTCTTCATTTTCCGAAATTTATCAAAGATTTCACAATACTTTCACTTGCATTTCCATTTCCATACAAATCTATCTCAAAATTAGAAGGTTTATCAATCATTCTTTTAACTCCTTGTATTAGTATTTCCTTATTGGCACCAACCAATAAATTAACTCCATTTTCGATTAACTCCACCCATTCAGTTTGGTCTCGTATAGTAACGCAATTCTTTTTGAAGAAAAATGCTTCTTTTTGCAATCCACCACTGTCAGTCATTACAAGAGAGCAGTTTTTCAGTAATTCAATCATATCAAAATATCCCACCGGATCAATCAGTTTTACTTTTAAATTTAATCCATGTTGTTCTAATTTAGCTTTCGTCCTGGGATGAAGAGGAATAACCACTGGACAAATAGTTTCATGAATTTCATTTAATCCATCTACCAATTGTGTAAGTCTTTCTTTAGAATCGGTGTTTTCCGCTCGGTGAAGTGTAGCTAATACGAATTTTTCTAACCTTATTTCTTTAACAATATTAGATTTGTGGGCTGAATTTTGAGCATAAAACAACGCAGCATCTTGCATGACATCTCCTGTTCTTACAATATCTGTCTGAATATGATCGTACCCTTCGTTTTTTAAATTCTGAACAGCCGAATCTGTAGGACAAAACAAATAATCTGAAATTCTATCGGTGAGGATTCTATTTATCTCTTCGGGCATTTCCATGTTAAAACTTCTTAATCCTGCTTCTACATGAGCTACCTTAATGTGCAATTTCTTTGCAGCAAGAGCTCCTGCGAGAGTAGAATTGGTATCTCCATACACTACTAATAAATCAGGTTTTTCTTTGATAAGAATCTCTTCTATTCTCTCAATCATTCGGCCTGTCATAGCTCCATGCGAAAGACTGTTTATTTCTAAATTGTAAGTTGGTTTAGGAATTTCCATTTCATCAAAAAACACCTCACTCATATTGGCATCAAAATGCTGACCTGTATGGACAATTATTTCTTCAATAGCATTGTGTTTTTTAAACTCCCTGCTTAATGCAGCAGCCTTAATAAACTGTGGCCTTGCCCCTATTACGGTTACTATTTTCATAATTGGTTTACTTTCTTGTCAAAGCTTTACTTCTATTGGAAGGTTTTTTATTCAAAATTAAAAAATTAAAAATACCAGATAAATATCCAAAACCGTAACTTAAATGTAAGATAGGAAAAACTTTCGCAACCCTTCCCATATTATCAACGGATCCAGTCTGCTTGCGACCTGCCATCAAAGACATATGAAAATACAGAATAATTCCAGCAAAAAGCAAAAACTGAAAAACGAAATAGAAAATTGATAAAATGGAACCAATTATTAAACCTATCACAAAAAACAAAGGAACTAATTGACGTAGCGATGTAACAGTCTTATGCTTTTTGTTCACATAGACCTTCCAGTATCCGTATTGATAATATTGCTTCCAAAGCTTAGAGTATGAGCCTCTTACATAATAGTGTGAAATGATTTCTGGATCAAAATAAATTTTATAACCAGCTTGGGTTACTTTAAAATTATACTCGTCATCTTGATTTCTTACTAAGGTTTCATCAAAACCATCAATTTGATCATGTATTTCTTTTCGATACATTCCAAAAGCAACTGTATCAACAAATCCTGCCTCACCTCCAATTCTAAAAGTAGCGTTTCCAACACCAAATTTTGAGCTCATTGCTTTTGCTATCAGTTCACCTTCTTCATTTTCGTAGATGTTTTTAATCTGTCCTCCACTGCATCCAATTTCAGAATTGGATTCTAAAATTTCTACATTTTTTTTTATAAAATCTTTATCCAGAAACGAATGGCCTCCTAAAATCACAAAGTATTCCCCTGCTGACTTTTCAATCCCAATATTCAATGCATGCGGTGTATATTGGTGCGGATTATCCAACAAAACAACTGAAGACTCTGAAAAATTTTCAACAATCTGCCGTGTATTATCATCGCTCATTCCATCCACCACAAAAATTTTTATTTCACCCTTATACTCCTGATTTAAAATAGATTGAATATTTTTCTCAATGTATTTCTCTTCATTCCTACATGGAATAACCACTGAAACTTTAGGATATTTCGTGTCGATACCCATTATTTCTTTCTGATTTTTAAAAGTGTTTTTCCTATAACATTTGCTTTTCCAATTGAATAATAAGGAACTATTTCTCCTCCAAATCCTCTAAAATATTTTTCGATTGGGGGATGCATGGAACCTTCAAAATCAAAAGTTTTAATCCCCTTTTTCTTTGCGTATTTAATTGCATTCCACATAGCTAATGCACCAGCTCCTTCATGTTTGTTTTCATTATCATAACCTCCCAAAATATAGTAGGCAACTTCTTTATCACAAACACAAAACACACTGGCTAATGGTTTTTCATTTTTAAAAGAGGTAAATGAAAATGAATTTTCATCATTGCTGAAATTATTAAATATAGAATTCAAAACCTCTTTATCATAGCGTAAATTCTGTTTCACAAATGTGTTTTCGATTAATTCTTCAGAACTTTTGTTTTTTAACGAAAATTGAGTCAGAATATCTTCTTTTTGAGCTTTTTTAATGTTTTTTCGTCTTTCTGAAGACATTTTAGCCAAAATTTCTTCTTCGGTTTGAGTTAAATCAATTTGATAAGTATATTTTGGAGAAACCTCAAATCCATCCCAAATAAAAGATTGCATATCAATATTTTCAGCAGGAAAAGGAAGAGAAATCAAATCATAGTTTAACAATTTGAGATGATCTATAATAAGTTTGAAAACTTTCTTTTTGTATGTGTTTTTCTGAACAGGATTACTCGTCTTGTCATCAATCCACAATCCACAATGTGGGGATAAAAAAGGAGGAGCTATGTGAGTCAATACCTTCGCTCTCTTATGTTTGGCATAGTAAAAAGCACCTATTAACTCTTTGTTTTTATTGAAAATCCCTAACAAAACAAGTTCTTTCGGACTATAAATAGAAATCCATTCCATGGAGTTTAAAACCGAACGGAGTTCAAGTTTTTTTAATTCGTCAATATGGATTTTCTCAATATGCATTTTTATTTCTCCAATTTCTTATACAAATTTATAAGCTTTTCTGATTCGGACTCCCAACTAAATTCACTCTTTACTTTATTTCGTCCTTTTATAGCGAAAGCATTTGCCTTGTCTTTATCTTCAATTAAAACCGAAACGGCTTTTTTAATTTCTTCCACAGACTGAGGATTTACAAACTCAGCACAACCTTCAAAGGTATTTTTCCAATACGGAAAATCCGACATTATCATTGGAATTTCGCAAGCCATGTATTCAAATGCCTTAATTGGTAAACTGTTTAAATAATTTTTTTCGGGAAAAAGTGTTACAAATCCAATATCAGAGCTATTTATCAAAGGATAAACTTCTTCCAAAGGTTTAACTCCAAAATAATTTATTTTGTTGCTTGTTTTCAAACATTCATTCTTGAAATCCTCACTTTCCCATGGGCCAACCAATCTTAATTCTACTTCTTGTTCCAATTGATTAATAGCCTGGCAAATTTCTTTAATCCCTCTAATTTTTGTCAATCCTCCAACATAAATTAAAGTCGTTTTTTTGCTTTTGTTTTTAACTCCCTTTACCTTATCGATTAAGGAAATAATTGGATAATTCCTTACCAAAACTCCTTTCTTTGAGGATAAAAATTCCACAATTTCGGGAGTAACTGAAATCACCGAGTTAAAAAACAAAATCGAAAACTTTTCGAAAATTCTATAAACTGATTTCACTGACTTTCTTAAAAAAGACGAGCCAATCCAATGTTTACTTTCGATTTGAGAAGAAACATTTTCGTGAGAATCAAAAATCACTTTTTTTCCTAAAATCTTAAGTAAAATACCAACCAACATCAACTCAGGGTCATGAAAATGAAATATTTTTGACTTGGTTTTTAAAGACCTATAAAATGCAAAATGCGTTTTGATAAACATTCGATGCAATCTTCCTTTACTTACAGGTAAGGGAATGATGTTAACTCCCTTTACTATTTCCTTTTTATCATGGGTAACAACCAATGAAACATCATAACCAGATTGAGCTAATGAAACACATTCCTTGTGAAAAATTCGAACATCGAAAGGAGGATGAGCAGTGGAAATATGACACACTTTTACACTCATATCTCAAGACGTTTTACTAAATACTTAACTGGAAAATATGAAGAAAGTACACCCACACTAACTACAGTTAGCAATATATATAACACGTCCATAAATTCAACTTCCATAGGAAATGAATCTACAACGGACTCTTGCATTGGGACTAATCCATACCAAATTTGTAAATAACAGATTATTAAACCAAGCGCAAGACCAATAATTCCTCCCAATAAATTGATTAATAACCCTTCATAAAAAAACAACCTTCGAACATCTTTCTTAGTAAATCCTATTGAATAGAGTGTAAAAACATCTTTTCGTTTTTCCAGGATTAGCATGGTAAGTGATGCTATCATTGAAAAAGCCGCAATAACCATAACAAAACAAAGAATAATAAATACAGCAACTTTCTCACTTTTGGTAGCCGAAAAAATAAGCTCGTGTTGTTCTTCTCGGGTCTGGACTTTAAATTTTTCTCCAACTATTTTTTCTACCTCTCTTTTTAATCGATATAATTTCGATTTTGACATTTCCTTTGTAAAAACATCAATTCCCGTTGATTCATTGTTATACTCCAATAACCCTTGAGCAAAATCCAAGGTTGTGAATATATATTTGGCATCATTTTCATAGATTCCAGTCATAAAAACACCTCCAATCTTAATCTTGCGTTCATTAAACGATTGAGAAGTCATCGAAATTTTCTTATCTCTGGATAGTCCATTTATAGTGACCAAATTGTCATACCTGGGATCTGAGGAGAATCCCAATCGACTTTGTAAAATTGCTCCTGCAATTCCATAGGAAGTTCCTTCATATTCCAAATCTGAAAGTCCCTCAATTAAAATTGTGTCTAATTTAGAATTAACAATATAAGATGCATCTACCCCTTTAATTTTGCAGGTTTCAAACTTCTCTCCTTTCTGCATAATTACGGTTTCCTCAATCACCTCACTTCCAAATTCTACTCCTTCAAGACTCAAAATTTTATCAATATCTACTTCTCTATTTTGAAAAGTCTTCCCCTCTTTTAAAGTGATTTTTAAATCTGGGTCGAATGAATTGTACAAATCCTCAACAATTTTCTCAATTCCATTGAATCCTGAAAGCACAATTATCATGGCCATTGTGCTTACTGCAATTCCAATAACAGAAATCATACTCACCACATTAATAATGTTTTGAGATTTTTTAGCGAATAAATATCGCTTCGCTATTTTAAGAGGTAAATTCAATAAATAGAATTAGTTATTACTTAAGTAATTCGTCTATTTTCATTGCATAATCCAATGAATCATCAATGAAAAAGTGCAATTCTGGTGTTTTTCTTAATTGGTTTCTTACCGTTCGAGCCAATTCATTTCTAATTTGCCCTTTATGCTTTACAATTTCATTGTAAGCCTCTTGATTGTCTTTACTTCCAAAAATACTTAAATAAATTTTGGCTTGAGATAAATCTTTGGTCACCCTAACAATTGTTACCGTTACCATTGCTCCTTTGCAAATTGTTGAGGCATTTTGCCTGAAAATCAGACTCAATTCTCTTTTGATTAATTCGGAAATTTTATTTTGTCTTATGCTTGCCATTAATTGCGTGTAGTTTCGAATAAAAGTAAAATTAAAGAAATTATTGCTTTTTATGGTGTAAGTTGAACTATTAAAACCTCGAATTAATTAATTTCGGATTACCTTTGATGAGTTAATCTTATTATGAAGAATTTTTTTAAAATTATTTCACTTGCCAAGAACTACAAATCAGGCCTAAGACTGAATGTATTTTTTAACGTCCTTGCGGTAATTTTTGGTTTGTTCTCCTTTGTTGTTTTTCTTCCATTTTTAAAAGTACTTTTTAATGCTGGAGAACTTGAAAAACTGTCTGGATTAGAAGTGCCAAAAGATTGGTCTTTCAGCATGGAAAGTTTTACTGAACATGGATATCATTGGATGTCTGAATTTTTAACTTCTCATTCTAAATTTGAATTGTTACTTGTTCTTTGCGGAATCATAATTGGAATGATTTTATTGAAAAATATAGCCAGATACTTGGCCTTATTTTTTATGGCAAAAGTAAGGAATGGAATAGTTAAAGATTATCGAAACAAAATTTACTCCAAGATACTCTCGTTGCCGCTTTCTTATTTTTCTGATGAACGAAAAGGAGACATAATCAGTAAAATGACCAACGATGTAAAAGAAATAGAGTGGTCAGTACTTCGTTCTTTAGAAGCAGTTTATAGAGATCCAATTGCAATTGCAATAACCGTGGGAACATTGATTTTTATGAGTCCAAACATGTCATTGTTTATTTTGTTATTAATCCCAATTGTTGTGATTATCGGATTAATTACAAGAAAATTAAGGAAAGCTTCCGCAAATTCTCAGAGCCTAATAGGCGATATGATGTCCACCACCGAAGAAACACTATCTGGGATAAAAATTATTAAAGGGTTTAATGGAGAACAAGTTAAGAAAGACAAATTTGAACAGGAGAATGAAAATTACACCTCTCAAATGACAAAAATGTTCCGAAGAATTGATTTGGCATCTCCTTTAAGTGAATTTCTTGGGGTATCAGTAATTGTTGCTACGTTATTGTATGGAGGCAATTTAGTTTTTACTGGAGAAATTAGCGGAGAACTATTGATTACTTATTTAGGATTATTTTACACAGTAATTGCTCCTTCCAAATCATTGACTGATGCGGTTTCTAATGCTCAACGTGGAATAGCATCAATGGATAGAATTAATGAAATTTTGGATGCCGATGATGAAATACTTGATCCCACAGATCCAAAATCAATTGATAGTCTTTCAAACAGTATTGAGTTTAATAACATGAATTTCAAGTACAACGAAGATTATGTATTGAACAATGTTTCGTTCAACATCCCCAAAGGAAAATCAGTTGCTCTTGTGGGTCAATCGGGTTCTGGAAAAAGTACTATTGCCAATTTATTACCTCGATTTTATGATTTAAATGAGGGAGAAATAAAAATTGATGGGTTAAACATTAAAGAAATAACGCTGAAAAACTTGAGAGAATTAATGGGAGTAGTAACCCAAGAAGCTATTTTATTTAATGATACTATTGCAAATAATATTTCTTTTGGAATTACAAATGCCTCTGAAGAAAAAATAATAGAAGCCGCAAAAATTGCGAATGCTCACGATTTTATTCTTCAATTGCCAAAAGGTTATGAAACCAACATTGGTGATGGTGGAGGAAAACTATCAGGTGGTCAAAAACAAAGAATAAGTATTGCTCGTGCGGTACTCAAAAACCCTGACATCCTTGTATTGGATGAGGCAACCTCAGCTCTGGACACAGAATCTGAAAAATTAGTTCAGGAAGCTCTGAACAACTTAATGAAAAATAGAACTTCGTTAATTATTGCTCACCGTCTTTCTACGATTCAACATGTTGATGAAATATTAGTCATGCATGAAGGTGAAATTATAGAAAGAGGAACTCACAACGAGTTAATAAATTTAGGAGGAACCTATACAAAACTTATTGAAATGCAATCGTTTGGTTAGCAACATGTTGCCTGTCATTCCAGCGAAGGCAGGAATCTAAACACGAGAATCATTACACCCACGGGGATTCTTAGAAATGGCAATTATTCACGTGAATAACATTAAAGAGAGAAATAAAAAATGAAACTAAACTTTAAAACTTTTGGGGAAGGAGAACCAATTCTTATTTTACACGGTTTATTTGGTTCTTTGGATAATTGGCAAACACTTGGAAAAAAATTAGCTGAAACTCATCTCGTTTATCTTGTTGACTTGCGAAATCATGGAAAATCTCCACATAGTGACTCATTCTCATACCTTGAAATGGCAGCTGATGTAACTGAGCTAATTGAAGATGAAAATTTAGATGCAGTTTCACTTATAGGACATTCCATGGGAGGAAAAACTGCAATGACTTTTGCTGTTGAATATCCGCATTTGTTATCGAAATTAATAATAGTAGACATAGCACCTAAAAAATATCCGCCTCACCATAGCGAAATTATTGAAGCTTTATATTCTCTTGATTTATCAAAAATCAGTTCAAGAAGAGAAGCTGATGAGATAATGAAGGAAAAAATGCCTGTGGATGGCACCAGACTTTTTCTTTTGAAAAACCTTGCACGAAAACCAGAAGGAGGATATTCTTGGAAGATGAATTTAGATATGTTATCGAAAAATATTGAAGAGGTTATTGATATCACAGAAATACCCTTTCCAATAAATATCCCTACATTATTTATCCGTGGAGGCAGTTCCAATTACATTTTGGATTCAGATTTTGAAACTATCGAAACCTATTTCCCAGATTCCGAAATTGAAACTATCGAAAATGCTGGGCATTGGGTTCATGCCGAAAAACCAGCAGAATTGCTTGAATTGGTTCAAGAATTTATTGACTAACTTTTTTATCAAACATCCGTTTGCGCTTTCTTTGAATTAAGCAAATAACCTATTTCATGAATTTTATCAAAAGTTTTTATGGAAAATGAATTGTTCCTGCATCTTATTACCAAACACCGGTAAAAAACAATTTATTAATCATAAAAATTATAATCATGAAAACAAAAAAACACATTCTTATAGCTTTATTAATGGGATTTGGAATCTCAGCTATAGGACAAGGAACTGGAGAAATTAAAGGAGTAATCTTTGATGTTGAAGAAAACAAACCCATTTATTCTGCGAGTGCAACTATCACTTATGCTGGAAACATAATAGGAGATGTATCCGATTTTGATGGTAAATTTCACATCAACTCTCTTCAACCAGGAAAATACATTTTAGAAGTTTCTTATCTTGGAAGAACCACAGTGAAACAAGAAGTTTTAGTTACATCTGGACAAATTTCTTTTAGAGACACCATCTTTATGGAGGATACAGCTGGAATAATGAAAGCATTTACAAAAATTGAATACCGAGACAAATTAATTGACCCGTACCAAGTATCAAAACCTACATTAAGAGCTGAACAGTTAAGCAAAATGGCAGAAATGAGAAATCCTGCAAACTTATTGAAAGTGATTGGTGAAGGAGCCTTTTCAGTAAACGAAGGAACTGGCGAAGTATATTTCAGAGGATCAAGAAGTAACGGAATAAGCACTTACTTAGATGGAATGAAAGTATTAGGAGCTATTCCATCACTTCCAGCTGCTGCAATTTCAAGATATTCAGTTTATACTGGAGGTTTGCCAGCAAAGTATGGAGATACAATGGGTGGAGTAATCGAAATTGAAACGAAAAGCTATTTTGATCTTTATAACCAGAGAATGGCTCAGCGTAGATTAGCAGAATGATAAATTAATTACTAATTTGCTTTATAATTCGACACATTTAATTGAAAAAAGCGCCTAAACATATCAAATCCTTAACGGATTCACAATTAGTTCTCCTTTACAAAGAGTCTCATGACAAACAATGTATTGGAGAACTTTATGTTAGGTATTCTCCTTTGGTGATGGGTGTTTGCATTAAGTATTTGAAAAATGTTACCGAAGCTCAAGATACCTTGATGGTAATATTTGAAAAACTAATGAAAGAGCTTAAAAAAACGGAAGTTCTCAATTTTAAATCTTGGTTGTATCAAATCACAAAAAATCAATGTTTGATGTTTCTGAGAAAGAACAAAAAATACACGTATACAACCTTCGATTCTGTTCAAGTGAAAGACGAAGAATCAAATGAAGAGGAATTAATAGAAAAAGAACAAATGCTTGAACAGTTGGAAGAAATAATTCCAACTCTAAAAGAAAATCAAAGAATATGTATTGAACTATTCTACCTCAATAAAAAAAGTTATGCCGAAATAGCTGAACAGACCCAATTCAGTTTGAAAGAAGTAAAAAGTAATATTCAAAACGGCAAGAGAAATTTAGAATTAAAACTGAAAAAAGCTGGTTCTAACCCCTAAACAACAAAGAAATGGAAAGTAATATTAATCATACAGATAAATCTTCATTAGGCGAGCTTTTGACAGCTTACTATAATGATGGGATGTCTTCAGCTGAGAAAGTGGAATTTGAGTCCCAAGCGTCTTCTGATCCTTTTTTATCTGATGCAATGGAAGGTTTTAATGAATTTCCTCAAGCAGCCAACGAAATACCAAACTTCAACCCCAAAAGCACCAATTATGCTTGGTTTGGCTTTGGTGGAATTGCAATTATTGCACTAATAGGATCAATCTTTTATTTCAATTCGGATACTGTAAATTCTAACTCCCTTGATAACATAGAAATTACTTCTGTGATTACTACTGAAAAAAATAAAGTTGAATCAGTAAAAGAGATTGAAAAACCATTGGTAGAAACAAAAAAAGTGGAAACAAATCCTAAAGTTTCTTCTAAGAAAATTGAAAAAAAAGATTTAGTTACTAATCCAATAATTAATGA
>JBMYYT010000047.1:0-12842 GCA_049609665.1 Flavobacteriales bacterium
CTCGAACATTATCACCAAAATAGTTAACCATGAGAAATTCGTTAATTCCATATCCAAAACACTTTTTCATGAGGAATTAACTGTAATAAGTTCACCTGATAATAAACTCTTTAATTTTAGTATTGATGAAAAAACAGGAGGAACATATCGCAGTAGAATATCAATAATGTATTATTCTGAAACAGATTCTATTTATGAAGGTGAATTCTTTGAATCAGATGGATATGCATTGATTGACACTTTGCATACAGACTCGGGAGTTAAGTATTTGATGCAAGGATCGGTACGTGGATGTTCCATGTGTTTCACCACTCACATTAGCCTTATTCAATTTAGAAAAAATCAATTTCATTGGGATTTCTATTATCGTTTTGATTCCAGAGATTGGGACGATGATATTTCGGTTGACCCGACAAAAAGAAAAATCGAGGTAAACTATCATTTGAACGATTTGCAAGAAACTTGCACCTGTGAATCAGAAACCGAGGGAGAATTAGAATACAACATGGATAAAAATATTCTTTGTTCCTGTGTGTATCAATTCAATGGCAGTACCTTTGAATTAACTGAGAAAATAGAAAAAATAGTAGAAGATGAAGAAGATTAGTTACACATTCACCTCTCCACGCTTAGGATTCCGCAACTGGATAGAATCCGACATTCCAAAAATGATTGAAATAAGCGGAAATCCCGAAGTAATGCGATTCTTTCCTGCTGTTGCAACTCCCCAACAAACCACAGATTTCATCAGACGGTTACAAAATCAATTTGAAGAAAAAGGTTACTGCTATTTTGCCGTAGACGAATTAGAAACCCAAAAATTCATTGGTTTTATTGGCTTTTATTTTCAAGATTACGAATCTGAAATTACGCCTGCAGTGGATATGGGATGGAGATTGCATCCTGATTATTGGCAAAAAGGATACGCCACCGAAGGAGCCAAAGCCTGTTTGGAATATGGAAAGAATACCTTGAACTTGAAGCATGTAATAGCCACTGCGCCATTAATCAACAAACCTTCTGTCCATGTAATGGAGAAAATAGGAATGAAAAAAAAGTTGGAATTCATTCATCCCAGATTAAAAGACAATGAAAGGTTGAGAAATTGTGTGTGTTACGAAATTGATTTATAAAAATTTCCTACCTTTGACAAATCTTAAAAGATATGAGGAACGCCAAGCTACTTAAATCAGCTACAATCATTCAACCTTCTTCTCCTTTTCATTTACAATCCAAAGACATTCTTATTATTGACGGTATCATCGAGAAAATCGAAGATAATATTGCTGTGGAAAAAGATATGGAAGTAATTGAACACGATAATCTTCATGTCTCGGCAGGATGGATAGATTGCAAAGCCAACCTGAGAGAACCTGGTGAAGAATGGAAAGAAACACTTGAATCGGGAGCAAAAGCAGCACAATTTGGTGGGTTTACTCAAGTTCTTGTATCACCTGGAACTAAACAACCAATTGACAGCTCAAACAGAGTAGATTACATTCTTAACAAATCGAAAGGATTACCTGTTGAAATTCTTCCAATGGGAACTTTGAGTCACGAGCACAAAAGCCAAGAACTTTCGGAAATGTATGAAATGAGTCAAGCTGGAGCAGTCGCTTTCACTGACGATAAAAAAGAAGTAAGCACAGGTTTAATTTCAAAGAGTCTACTTTATGCTAAGAACATTAATAAACTGATTGTGAGTTTTCCAAATGACACTTCGCTTTCCAAAAGCGGACAAATGCATGAAGGAGAAACCAGTACCAAAATGGGATTGAAAGGAATTCCTTCCTTATCAGAAGAATTAAGAATCCAAAGAGATTTATCACTTGCAGATTACCACAATGCACCTATTCATTTCTCAACTATTTCAACGAAAGAATCCATAGAATTAATAAAAGAGGCTAAGAAAAAAGGAACAAAAGTTACTTGTGACATTGCTGCTCATCAGTTGAGTTTTAGAGATGAATCTACCAAAGAATACGATTCAAATTACAAAGTTTTACCTCCATTCAGAGAACAAAAAGATATTGATGCTCTTATCGAAGGGTTGAATGACGGAACTATTGACGCTATTTGCTCAGACCACACCCCGCATGACATTGAGGACAAAAAGTTAGAATTCAATTTCGCTAAATTTGGTATTATTAGTTTGGAAACAGCTTTTGCCTCTATGTTATCTGCAACGGATGGAAAAGTAAAATTAGAAACCATAATTAATAAATTAACAACTGGACCCAAAACAATTTTTAATCTTTCTCAATCTAAAATAAACAAAGGCGAGAAAGCGAATCTTACGCTTTTTAATCCAGAGATGACATGGACTTTTGAAAAATCGGATATCCAATCGAAATCCAAAAACACACCATTTATTGGAACTGAATTCAAAGGAAAAGTGTTGAGTATTATTTGTTAAATCCTCAAGGGTTGTCTATTTTAGATAAACCAATTTCAACCCCACTCAATGGCTTTAAATTTTATTTGGATAGGATTCTTTTTAATAGCCTTTGTAGTAGGATTAATCAAACTCATTTTTTTTCACGATTTAGAAGTTTTTAAAAAAATTGTAGATGCTCTCTTTGCAAGAGCTGAACTAGGTTTTGAAATTTCAATTGGCTTAACAGGAATTATAGCCTTATGGATGGGTATCATGAAAATTGGTGAGAATGGTGGAGCTGTAAAAATGCTTTCAAAATTTGTTAGTCCCCTTTTTGTAAAACTATTCCCGGCAGTTCCTGAAAACCATCCTGCGGTAGGTTCAATGATGATGAATTTTTCAGCAAATATGCTTGGATTGAGCAATGCTGCCACACCTTTAGGTTTAAAAGCCATGGGCGAATTGCAGGAATTAAACCCGGATAAAAAGAAAGCTTCCAATTCCCAAATTATGTTTTTGGTGTTAAACACAACTGGATTTACATTAATCCCTGTCACCATAATGGCTCTGAGAGCTTCAAACGGCTCCATTGATCCTACAGTTGTATTTCTTCCTATACTACTTACAACTTTTATTTCCAGCTTATTTGGGTTGATTCTAATGGCAATTATTCAGAAAATCAATCTACTACAACCCGTAATTTTAGGGTATGTTGGAGGAGCAATTTTAGCAATAGGCTTATTATTTTGGGGATTATCAGGATTAGAAAAAGAACAATTGGGAATTGTTTCAGGACTGATTTCAAATCTATTGATTTTTGGTGTTATTATATTTTTCATTATTCTGGCTTTAATCAAAAAAGTAAATATTTTTGAAAGTTTTATTGAAGGAGCAAAAGAAGGTTTTGGAGTTGCTATTAAAATCATTCCTTATTTGATAGCTATATTGTGTGCTATTGGTGTTTTTGTGGCTTGTGGAGCAATGGAAATGTTAACTGATGGAATTCGTTATTTGGTAGAATTGGATGGGATTCAAAAAATAATGCAATGGATTGGTTGGGATAGTCGCTTTGTAGATAGTGTTCCAACAGCACTTATGAAACCCCTCTCTGGAGGTGGAGCTCAAGGAATGATGGTAGATTCTTGGATTGCAGTTGAAGAAACATTAAAGAATATAAATCCTGAAAATACTATTAAAGGACCCGATACTTTTATTGGCCAATTGACCTCTGTACTCCAAGGTTCAACAGAAACAACTTTTTATGTATTGGCTGTTTATTTTGGGTCTGTGGGAATTAAAAACACCAGATATGCTGCTGCAGCCGGTTTGTTTGCGGATTTTATTGGAATCATTGCTGCAATTTTTATCGCTTATTATTTCTTTGGATAACATGGGTAATAAAGCTGCTGTAATTTATAGAATGCCTGATGAGAAAGACTTTTATTCACTCTTTAGTGAAAATGGATTAGAAGTTGATTCAAATACCAAAAATGGATTTTTCTTTTCTGATTTTAATACTGGAATAATCTATGAAATAAAGAACCCCGAAATCAAAAAAAACAATTGGCCAACAGTAAGTTTTCATTTCAAAACTCCTAAAAGTGAAATAAGTAAAGATGAATATTTAAAAAAAGTAGAGAAAATAACCCATTCGATTCAATCTGGCGAATTTAAAAAAGTTGTATTCTCAAGGATTAAAAAAGCTCATAAACCTACTGAATTTGACATTGAAAAGGTTTTTAAAATCCTGTGTAATAAATACCCTAAAGCTTTTGTCTATTGTATTTCTTCGAAAGAAACTGGAACTTGGATGGGAGCATCTCCAGAGTTATTACTGAATAAAAAAGGGGAATCCTATAAAACGGTTTCTCTTGCAGGCACAAGAGTAAATGAAGTTGACTGGACAGAGAAAGAAAAAAAGGAACAACAAGTCGTAACTGATTATATTACCAGAAAAATCAATGCTTTCTCTTCAGAATTAAAAGTGTCTTTACCTTATGATCTAAACACTGGAAGTGTAATTCATTTAAAATCAGATATTCAATTTAAATTGGACCGAAATCAATCAGTTTGGGAATTGGTAAAGACTCTGCATCCAACTCCAGCAGTATGTGGGATTCCAAAAGAAAAAGCAAAGCAATTTATTGAACAAATTGAATCACACAAAAGAGGACTTTATACAGGATTTATTGGTCCAATGGGAATAAATGGACATAATAGCCTTTTTGTTAACTTACGATGCATGCAAATTCATGAAGAATCAATTTCTCTTTATATAGGAGGAGGAATAATGGAAGATTCTGTTCCAGAACATGAATGGGTTGAAACTGAGAATAAAGCACTCACACTATTAAATTTTATTTAAAAATCTATTTTGATAATTATTTGGTTGTAATTTGCCGTTCAACAGTTTGGAATACCTTTTGCATAAAAAAAGTAAGTTCTTAATAAATACTTAGTATTTTTAATCATAAATAAAAACCAGATAGTATGAAAAAAATAATATTCGCATTACTCCTAATTAGTGTAACATTCACTTCATGGAGCGGAAAAAATTTCGAAGGAGAAGTTACCTATAAAATAACCTACAAAGATGTTCCCGAAGAAATGCAAATGTATATTGCAATGATGCCAAGTAAGGCAAAAATTACTCTTAAAAATAATTGGTCAAAATTTGAACAATCCATGGGTATGATGGGAGATATGGCAGTTATGACAAACTCAAAAACTAAAAATTCCATTACTTTGATGAATATGATGGGGCAAAAAATGGCTATCGAAAATTCTGATTCTGAAAAAGTAAAAATAAAATACAAAAAGGTAGAAAGGACGAAAGAAAAGAAGAAGATTGCAGGTTATAAATGTTTTAAGATGATAATTACTGATAGTACTGATGTTAAAACAGATATTTGGGTAACCAAAAAAATTCAGGCTGCCTCATTTTCAGGAATCTCTGCAGAAGTTTCAGAAGGTTTTGTGATGCAATACACAACCAAAGCAGGTGAGATGACCATGGTAATAACCGCTAATAAGGTAGAAAAAAAGAAAATAAATGAAGATGTGTTTACGATTCCAAAGGGATATGAAAAAAAGACACAAAAAGAATTTGAAGAGATTATGAAAAGCTTCAAAATGTAAATCTTATATAATTAATCAATGAAAAAAATCGCAATTTGCCTACTAATTTTACTTACCAGTGTAATTTCATGGGGTCAAGGATTTGAAGGTGAAGTAACCTACAAAATCTCGTACAAAAATTTACCAGACAGCATTCCTGCTATGTACAAGGCTATGCTGCCAAAAAAAACCAAACTAATCATTAAAAATGAATGGAGTAAAATAGAACAAAATGTCCTTGTAGCCAAAGTTCAAATTATTACTAATTCCAAAACCAAAAAGAATATCACTTTGATGAGAGGAATGGGTCAAAAAATTGCCATCGAAAGCATGGATACAACTCAGCCAAGTGCATCTCAATTTAGTGTTACGAAAAGTAAAAAAATAAAAATTATTGCTGGCTACAAATGCACAAAAGTAGTCCTTAAGGATACAAGTGACAATTCAATTACCTTATGGGTTACAAAAGATTTACCTGCCTATAAAAACACCAATTTACCAGATATGGATTTAGGAGGTTTTCCTATGGAATTCAGTTTCGAAAAGGAAGGAATGAAACTAAGAATGACTGCAAAAAAAGTAACTAAGAAAAAAATTAAAGATTCTGAATTTCAAATCCCAGAAGGTTACGAAAAGAAAACTCCTGAAGAGATGGGAGAAATGATGCAGGGAATGGATTTTGGAGCGAAATAATTAACTCAACAAGAAATAATCCAAATTAGGTGTTAGGTTCTTTGAATCAAACACCTTTTTTATTTGTTCAGTTGCTTTATCATTTCTTATGGCAATAAGTATCTGAGGGTTTTCTCTATTGAAAATTTCTTTATCCGATATCAATATTTTACCATAAATATCTTTTCCAATTTTATTGGGATTGTTGCATGCCCACTCAAACTCAATATTTTGCTCTATTAAGTATTTTGCCAATTCTTTTCCTTTATTACCAGCTCCCCAGACTTCAAGTGGTCGGTTAGAATCTCTGTGTAATTCTATGAAATACTTCATCTTGAGGGGAAGAAAAAAATTATCCGAATAATGAGGATCCGTCCGTGAAGTTCGTGTCGAATAATCTCTCCATTTATGTATCACTTTGGTAATTGAAGCGACCTTTAATCCATATTTATACATCCTGAAAGTCAATTCATAATCTTCGGGATAAATGTCAGAATTAAAACCTCCTATTTTTTCAAAATCTTCTCTATAAATCATCCAACTTGGCGATGGAATCACACATTCCCGATAAATTTCATTAAAGTTTTTTTCTGATAACGTTAGTTCGTTTAACCAGTCCTGATATTTTTTGTAGCCTTCTCCTACTCCATTTTCAGCAAAGTATTCTACAAAACCAACTGCAACGTTTCCTTTACCACTTTCTTGAAGTTTCTGCACCATTAATTCCAATTTTTCAGGCAACATAATGTCATCAGCATCCATTCTCGTAATAAGCTCACCAGAACTATAAGAATAAGCTAGTTGAAGTGCATTAATAATTCCTTTTCCTTTGGTTGTATAATACCTAATTCGTGAATCTTGGATTTGATATTCTTTTAATATGTCCTCGGTTGAATCTGAAGAATTATCATTAACAATAGTTAATTCCCAATCTTTGAAGGTTTGATTAAGAACTGAATCCAAACATTCTTTCAAAAATTGTTCTCCATTTCGGACAGGAATTAGGATGGATACTTTCAATGCTATTTACTGGTTATTTTTTTAATATTTTATCAATTTCTGAGTAATTACATTCCCATCAATCATAACTTGAACGATATAAGTTCCAGATTTTAAATGCTCTAAGTTTATATTGATAGGTTTATTAGCTATCCTCTGATTTGAAATAACTACTCTCCCAGATAAATCAATCAATGAATAGCTAACCCTTTTATTCTCAATCTCTCCTTTTAAACTTAAAGTAACAAATTGAGTTGTAGGATTAGGATACAATATAATTGAAAACAAAGATTTTTCTTTAATTGAAACACCTGAACTAGGTATTTGCTGGCATAAAGTATCGTGAGAAAAATTAGCTTTAACACCACTCCAAGTTAAATTTCCTTGAGTAATTCCAGTTGAACTGGAAACAAAAGTAGAAGTGGATTTGGTGAAATTGGCAGTTCTAATTGCAAAGTTTCCTGTAACTGAATTACATCCGCTTGCACCCAATGAATTAGTTTTAATTAAATAAATATCATTCGAATCTCCCGCAGAAAACGAGGCAGTATGGGCTCCTAACAGGTATCCACCATCTTTGGTAGCGATAACTCTTGGTCTTCGGTCATCAGCAGTTCCATTTAAAATATGACTCCAAGTAATATTTCCAGATAAATCTGTTTTCATGTAATAGCAATCCATCGTATCCAATGATCCACTATAATCTCTACGACCATCTCCAGCCATTATAAATCCTGTGTTGTTATGTGTATAAGAGAGTTTAAATCCACCAAACTGATTTCTATCTTCATATATTTTCAACCATTGTTGAGTGCCAGAGCTATCCAATTTCATTAAAAAATGATTGGATCGAGAAGTTGAAATACTAAATTGGAGTTTGGATTTTCCTGTAACATAAATATTATCAGAAGCATCAATTACAAACTCCTGCATTTTTATAAGCTTCGTAGACGAATAATTATTTGACCACAACAAGGATCCAGATGGACTTAATTTCAATATTACTCCTTCAATCACTGAAGAATTATCTGACCAACCTGATACTATTAGATTTCCTTTTGAATCCAACTGAGCATACCTTGCTCTATCGTCCAAAATTGTTCCATAACTCCTTGACCAAATTAATCCTCCAATAGAATCTACTTTAAGCACTAAAATATCTTCACCAGATGAAGCAATATTAGAGCCATAACCTACCAAATAAAAATTATTTGCATTATCTCTTACTATTCTTCGCGTAGCGTCATTTCCAGAACCTCCATATGTTTTTACCCATGCGAGATTTCCATTTCCATCTAATTTTCCAAACATAGCCTCTTCGCCTCTTGTGGAATGAGTTGTAACTCCTGTGAAATAATAAGTGTTTGAATCTTTTTTATATAAATCAATAATATGATCTTTTGCATTTCCACCATAAGTTTTTGCCCAGATAGGGAGTCCCAAAGAATTTGTTTTCATGATATATCCATCTTCTAAACCGGCACCAAATGAACTTGTTGCTCCAGCAACCATAAATTCTGAAGTATTTGTCTCAATTAAAGCGCCCACAAATTCCTTTCCTTGATTATTCGTTGGTAAAGTTCTTTGAAATGTGGTAACCGACTGAGAATTAATAGTAAGCCCAGCGAAAATAAGTAATAAAATTAAAAAGTTTTTCATGTGAAATGAGGATATAAACTGTAAAAACATGTATCAAATTTAATCAAATTCTAATTCACAACAAATGATAAAACTCTAAAGTATATAAGAATAACTTATACAACTACTCCCCCAACAACATCCTCGCTTGCCCCAGTAACCGAAGCCAAACAATTGGGTATATTTTCCATTTTAAGAACTCCTAAAAATGCAAAAATTAAAGCTTCTTTAAATTCAATTAACTGCTGAGAGGCAAAAATTATTTTTGCCTTACTATATTTTTCTATTTTACTCATCATAAATGAGTTATAGGCTCCACCTCCAGTGATTAAAACCTCCGAATTGGGTTGAAGAACCTCAGCGATTTTCCGAGCTGTGTAATCAGTTACAGTTGCAATGAGTGTTTCAGTAATTGAATTACTACTCTCTATAATAGGAAGTATAACTTCTTGATATTGCTCGTTTCCTAATGACTTATTATTAAAATCAAGTTTCATTAATTTTCGAAGTAACTCTGGATTTACAACACCTGTTTTTGCAATGTTCCCATCTCTATCAAAAGGTTGTCCTAATTGGAGAGCAAGTGGATTCAAAATCATATTTGCAAAACAAATATCCTGTGCTTTTCGGATTCCATTTTCTTGGTAAGAATAATTGGCTATTCCTCCAATATTGACACAATAATCGTATTCTGAAAACAGTAATTCATCTCCTATTGGAACTAAGGGTGCTCCTTGTCCACCTGCTGCCACATCTGCACTTCTAAAATCATTAATCACCGTAGTTTCAACTTGCTTTTTAATTTCTTTACCACATCCTATTTGTAAAGTAAATCCTTTATCGGGTTGATGAAAAACTGTATGCCCATGAGAGGCAACAAAATCAAGTTCTTCGATTTTATTTTTCTCGATAAACTTCTTTGTTTCTTTTCCAAAAAATTGACCTAATTGAACATCTAAATTTTCTAATTCTAATTTTGAAATTAGGTGAGCATTTCTCAATTTATCCTGCCAAAAAGAGGAGTATTCCACCATTTTGGTTTTAATAATTTGAAAACTCCATTTTGTATCGAACTTAAATTCGCAGTATGCAATATCCAGCCCATCACAAGATGTGCCCGACATTAATCCTATTACTTTGTAGCTCCGCATAATTATATCGTAAGATACGAAATTCAAAAGTATGAATTTAGTCCACTTTTACCACTCTCACAGAAGGAATATGAGTGGTAAAGAATCCATACCCACCAATAACGTTAGTAGGATGATTAACAGGTTCACGAGTTAAACTTGAAAACAGATTTCCACTTCTCAATCTGGCATTCAAATAGTTGTAATACCCTTCACTAATATTTGAAATGGATACAAACACTGTATCTTGTTCCCATTCAGTAACAGTCCGACTTGCGGTGATAGTTGAACTTGAAAAATTCTTATCGGATAGCACAATGGTTTCTTTCAGAACATCGTCATTCTCGTTTAAATTTACCCCTCCCGAAGTAGATGTCGAATCTCTTTGAGCATAAAAATTAACCATATACCAATTGTCTTCGCCCTGAGGGTCATCAAATGAATAGGTAATCTTAGTGGTACTAAAAAGTCCTGATTTATCAATTTTTGCTGAAGCTGAGTTCAGCCTAACTTGCGGCAACATATATGCAGAAGATGTAACAGACATTCCCGTATTATAATCTTTTACAGCCAAATTATAATTTGTATTTAATATCCTTGGAGTTGATAAACTTACAAACACTCCCGGAGTTCCGGGTGCTCTAAAAAGAGTATCCGTTAAACCATTGTAACTGATGGTAACAATGCCTGAATCGACTAATAATTGATTTAAAACGTCTTGAGTCAAAGTATCGTTATCTATACTAAATCCTTTGGCATCCATACTTCTTGAAACTGTTACAATCATCAAAGACCCAGGTATTACCTGAGAAGAAATTACTAATTTAGGTTCTGCTTGAGGTAAATCAATGTCCAAAGGTTTTGGAGTACATTTAATGGCCATAAGACCAACTAACAAAACAGCTATTATGTTAAAATTTTTCATCGTTTTTAAAATTTAAAGTTATACGCAATAGAAGGAATGAAACCAAACAATCCTGGTTGTTCGTATTTATATCCTCCATTTTCAGTAGGAACAATATTTACTCGATAAGGTTGCGCATAGTTATAAGTATTGTAGCATCCAAAATGCCACTCTCCCGTAAACTTCTTTTTCTTCTTTTCTCCAAACAATCTGTGTTCTCTTCCTTTGAGTACAAAGTTCAGGTCCAATCTATGCGAAGCAGACATTTGGACTGCATTTCGCTCTGTGTAAAGTGGAATAACATCAACTCCCGTAAGAGTAGGATTTGGCATAAAATACTGTCCATTTTGTGCAGTAAATCTCGATCCTGTTTGGTAAGTCCAAACCGCAGAAGCTGTCCATCTTTTGCTCAACTTATAAGTTGTAACCACCGAGGCAGTGTGTCTTCGGTCGTATTTCGCCCAGAATTTTTTACCTCCGTTTAATTCATCAAAATCACGAGTTGCCCAAGATAAAGTGTAAGAAATCCAACCAGAAAATTTTCCTTTTTCCTTTTTTACCATTAATTCAAATCCCCAAGCATCTCCAGTTCCTTGTAGTAATTCATTCTCAAAATCATTATTCAAAACCAAACTTGCTCCTTCTTTATATTCAATCAAGTTTTGAAGCCATTTGTAATACACCTCAGCGGTTACCATAATCTTATGTTTATCAAATAAGTGGTTATATCCAGCCGCTACTTGATCAGAGATTTGAGGTTTGATATTTTGAGTAATTGGGTACCATAGATCGGTAGGCAATGCAACGGTAGAACTTGACACACGGTGCATGTATTGTTTCATTCTTGAATAGCTTATTTTCAATGCATCCCATTCATTCAACATCATTCTTGCAGATACTCTTGGTTCAATTCCAGTATAGAACTTTCCTTTTACGGTACTTCCGCTCAATCTCAATCCATAGTTAATTTTATAGATTTCGTTCAGTTCATGTTCCATGTTTCCATAAACTGCCATTTCCTGAGTAATCTGTTTTTGTCCTCTACTACTTCCTAAAATTTCTGAAATATCGCCAGTAGTGGTAACAATATTAGGTCTGAAAACATGGTTGATAAATGAAGCGCCAAACTTTAGCTTTTGCTCGGGAGATTTGAAATAATCAAAATCTATTTTACCTCCCAAATCCACTACATTTGAGCTAATTATGATTCTATTATTAGCAACGTTTCCATAAATTTCATAATTGAAATTGGTATTAATCAAAGATACGTTCGAGAATAATTTTGGATTATAAATGTGATTCCATCTTATGGTATTCGTCCAGTTTCCTAACTCAAATCCAAAATCAAATGCTGAACCACCTCCCCCGGAAGTGTCAGAATCATTACTTCCTTCATCTGCAAAACTCAACACATCTTTTCCATAATAAAGGCTGTAAAAAATTCTATCCTTATCTGTTATTTGATAATTGGCTTTTACATTCAAATCATAAAAATAATAGGGAAGCTCTGTTCCTACCAATTTTAAAACTTGATCAATATAGGTTCTTCTTCCTGCAATCAAAATACTTCCTTTTCCTTTTTTAATCGGCATTTCCAAAGTTAGTCTTGAAGAGAGTAATCCTACTCCACCAGACCCATGAAATTTAGTGTCATTTCCATTCTTCATGGTGATGTCAAGAACTGACGAAAGTCGCCCACCGTATTGAGAGGGAAAAGCTCCTTTTATTATGGTCATGTCCTTAATCGCTTCAGGATTGAAAACAGAAAAGAAACCAAATAAATGTCCCACGTTATAAACAATAGCTTCATCTAACAGCACCAAGTTTTGGTCGGCATCTCCACCTCTCACAAACATACCTGTTCCTCCTTCTCCACCTCCTTGAACACCAGGTAATAGTTGAGCAATTTTAAGAATATCTACTTCACCACCAATTGAGGGTAAAGTTCGCATTTGTTCCATTGTCAAATTATCTTTCGACATTTCGGTACTCTTTAATTCTTCAA
>JBMYYT010000048.1:0-12706 GCA_049609665.1 Flavobacteriales bacterium
GTTAACTTAAATGCAATTGGTGTCGCTACTATTTCTGTTGCTGATGTGAACAACGGAAGCTCTGATAACTGTGGAATTGCTACTATGACAATTTCAATGTCTGACTTTACTTGTGCTGATACAGGTGCAAATAATGTTACATTGACAGTAACTGATGTAAATGGAAACGTAAGTACTTGTGTTGCTGTAGTTACTGTTGTAGATGCAATGGCTCCAACAGTTATTTGTAGAGACATTATAGTTTATTTAGATTCTGCTACTGGAGGTGTATCAATTGATTCATCTGATGTAGATAATGGAAGTGCTGATAACTGTGGAATAGCAACAATGACACTATCTGTTGATACTTTCAACTGTACTAATGTTGGTGCTAACATAGTTGTACTTACTGCAACGGATGTTAATGGTAATGAGGATAGTTGTTTTGCTACTGTAACTGTAGTAGACAACATTGCTCCAATGGCAATGTGTAAAGACACAACAGTGTATTTAGATGCTACAGGAAATGTTTCAATAACAACTGCACACATCGATAATAACAGTAGAGACAACTGTACATTTACAATGCAATTATCTGATACAACATTTAACTGTTTAGATACAGGTGCTAACACTGTTAGTTTATTTGTGACGGATGCAAGCGGTAACGTTAGCGTATGTACATCAACTGTTACTGTGTTAGATACTCTTGCACCAGTTATGATGTGTAAAAATGACACAGTATATTTAGATGCTGCAGGACTTGGTTCTAATATGGTTAGCGATATTGATAATGGAACTACTGATAACTGTGTTATCGCTTCTATGACATTATCTAACTATGATTATACATGTGCTGATACAGGAATTAATAATGTTACATTAACAGCTACGGATGTTAGTGGTAATGTTGACAGCTGTATGGCAACCGTTCTTGTATTAGATACTATATCACCAATGGCAATGTGTAAAGACATTACTATCTACCTTGATTCTATGGGAATGGTAAGTATTGACTCAAGTGATGTTGATGGTGGAAGTACTGATAATTGTGAAATTGCTACGATAGCAATCTCTCAATCTGCATTCGATTGTAGCATGACAGGACCTAATACTGTAACTGTAACTGTTACTGATGTTAGCGGAAACTCAAGTGTATGTACTTCAACAGTAACTGTACTTGATACATTGAACCCAATCGTAGTTTGTAAGAATGCAACGGTATACTTAGACTCTACAAACCTTGTAACAATTGATACAAGTGATGTGTTCTCTAGTGCTTGGGATAACTGTAACATTGATTCAGTTTGGTTAAGCCAATATGATTTCACTTGTATGCACTTAGGCCCAAACAATGTAGCTGTATATGCTTCTGATAGTAGTGGAAATGTTGATTCTTGTATTGCAGTCGTAACTGTTGTATTACTTGATCCACCAACGATTGACACTATTGCAGTTCAAGTTGATGAATTCAACTTCGCACAACTTTGTTTGACTGATGATAGATTACTTGGAATGCCTAACACTTATATTAGTTGTAAAGCTGTTACTAGAGGTAACTTAATTAACTATAATGATACTTGTTTTACTTATACTCAAACTTCAGTAGTTAAGTATTTAGATACTGCTTGTGTAGTTATATGTGATGATTGTGGAATATGTGATACTACTGTATTAATATTTGTTCCAACACCATCAAAAGAGACGTTAACTTTAGGACCAGTGATTCCATTGTCAAATGTTGATACATGTGTGAATCTTGAATCTACATTCATGACTGGTATGCATACTGGAACATGTGATGCAACTGGAACTTCAAGTACTGGTGTACCATTAACAATAACAGGTTTATGTGTTAGATACACGGTTCCTTCAGCAGTGTTTACTGGTGATACAGCTTGTATAATTGTTTGTGATACAATCCATGGATTAATTGTATGTGATACTACATGTATAGTTTACTTGCCAGATACAACGCCACCAACGGTTATTTGTAAAGATGATACTGTATACTTAAGTACCTTAGGTACGGTATCTGTTGATACAAGTAATGTATTAGCTGGTGCATTTGATAACACTTTAGTAAATGCAGTTTGGGTTAGTCCAAATATGTTTAACTGTGCTAATGTAGGTCAGAATACAGTAACTGTATTTGCTCAAGATACGAACAGAAACATGTCAAGCTGCACTGCTACAGTAACTGTACTTGACACGATTTCTCCAACGGCAATTTGTCAGAACATTACTATCAGATTAGATAGTATGGGAATGGCGTCAATAGTTGCAGCTGATGTTGATGGAGGAAGTTTTGACAATTGTGATATAGCAAGTATTGTAGTAAGTCAAACGAGCTTTGATTGTAGTAATTTAGGTGTAAATAACGTAACACTTACAGTAACTGATATCTATGGTAACTCTTCTACTTGTTCCGCTACGGTGACTGTTGAGGATTTAATAGCTCCTATTGTATATTGCCCTGGTGATAAGCAAAGAGTTGTTAGAAACACAACTTGTTCATACATAGTTGAAGACTTTATTGGTGAGACTAACATGTGGGATAACTGTTCAATGGATGATCTTACTATTACTCAATCTCCAGCTGCTGGAACTGAGATTAGTTTAGAGAATACAGATACTACTATCACAATGACAATTACTGATGGTTCTGGAAACGTATCTACTTGTTCATTCAAAGTGTATGTAAGATGTATCAAGAAATTGATAGTACCACAATTCATATCTCCAAACGGTGATGGAAGAAACGATACTTGGGAAATTCCTGAAATGGTTAAATACCCAGAAAACACTGTTAAAGTATTTAACAGATGGGGTGCTCTTGTTTTCGAACAAAAAGGATACTATACAGGATGGGATGGAACTGCAAACAATGAAGGTTCTGTAACGAAACTTGTTGGTAACAAAATGTTGCCAGAAGGAACTTACTTCTACATCATTGACTTAGGTCAAGATGCTGGATTCGAGCCTTACACTGGATACATGCAAATTAAGAGATAAGCTCTATAAATTAACTAACTAAACTATAATCCCCGTTTCTTAGGAAGCGGGGATTTTTTTATGGATTCTTGTAAAATCATTTTTTTATTTAATTACCACTTTAGCTGACTTTAAATAGAATGGGATTATGTTAATGTTTGTATTTATTATAAGTATTGATAATACTAACACTGTTTTATAGTTTAGTATTAAGACAAGTATTCAGATATACAACTATCTCTTTTGATTATTAATTACTACAGAAAGAAGTGTTATGTTATTATTTTGAATAGGTATGAGGAAAAATATAGTACCTGGAATATTGTTATTCTCCTTTAATTTTGCTTTTTCTCAAATTAAAAGTGATACTGTTGTTATTAAAGAAATTTTAGAAACTCAACTTAAAACTGTAGATAGGACATTCAAGAGTAGCTTTATTTTGGGTAAAACAAGTATGCCTTATGATACAACAAAAAGTATATACAAAGTGGATTCGATATATTATCGAGTGCCTTTTGGCAAATATTTAGAATGGAATCAATTCAAACCAATATCAAAATTTGTTGAGTTAGAATCTGATTCTTCAAAGAAATGGGGTGATCGTCTTTTTATATCAACTCCCGTTTTTAATGAAGATATGACAAAGTGTAGATTTGTGGTAAATTTCCATTTTGGCGAATGGGGTGGTTACACAAGATTATGTTACTATGAAAAAAGAAGAAGAAAATGGAAGCTAACTAAACAAACTCGGATTATAAGTGTCAATTAACTATAATGTTTACCCAACACTCCCTTCAAGTGAAATTTCAAGAAGCTTTTGAGCTTCAACAGCAAACTCCATAGGAAGCTTGTTAAGCACATCTTTAGCATAACCGTTCACTATTAAGCTAATTGCTTTTTCCTCGCTTATACCTCTTTGTAGACAGTAGAATAATTGATCTTCACCAATTTTAGAAGTTGTTGCTTCATGCTCTACTTTAGAACTACTATTTTTACATTCAATGTAAGGAAATGTATGAGCACCACATTCGTCAGTCATTAAAAGCGAATCGCATTGAGAAAAGTTTCTTGAGTTGGTAGCGTTTTTATGAATTTGAACTAATCCTCTGTAGGAGTTTTGGCTTGTTCCAGCAGAAACTCCTTTTGAAATAATTGTGCTTTTAGAATTCTTTCCCAAGTGAATCATCTTTGTACCCGTATCAGCCATCTGATGGTTATTAGTTACCGCAATTGAATAAAATTCACCAATGGAGGAATCTCCTTTAAGAATACAAGAAGGATATTTCCAAGTTACAGCTGAACCAGTTTCAACTTGTGTCCAAGATATTTTGGATTTATAGCCTTCACAAATCCCTCTCTTTGTAACAAAATTAAATATTCCCCCTTTGCCATCTTTGTCTCCAGGATACCAGTTTTGAACCGTTGAATATTTGATTTCGGCACCAGCCAATGATACCAATTCTACCACAGCAGCGTGAAGTTGATTCTCGTCCCGCATTGGAGCTGTGCAGCCTTCTAAATAACTTACGTAGCTATCTTCATCAGCAATGAGTAAAGTCCTTTCAAATTGACCTGTATTAGCTTCGTTAATTCTAAAATAAGTAGAAAGTTCCATCGGACATTTAACACCTTTTGGAATGTAACAGAAAGAACCATCAGTAAAAACAGCAGAGTTTAATGCTGCATAAAAATTATCGGATTGTGGAACTACAGAACCTAAATATTTTTTTACCAATTCAGGGTGGTTTTGAACTGCATCACTAAATGATCCAAATATAATTCCTAACTCTCCTAATTTTTCTTTAAAAGAAGTAGCAACAGAAACCGAGTCCATTACAAAATCAACCGCAACTCCTTGTAGTTTCTTTTGTTCATCCATCGAGATGCCAAGCTTGTCCATTGTAGCTTTAATCTCTGGATCCACATCTTCCCAGTTTTTTTCTTCCTTTGTTGGAGAAGAGTAATAGATAATGTCTTGAAAATCTGGTTTTTCATACTTAACATGGGCCCATTCTGGTTCTTCCATGTTTTTCCATATCTCAAAAGATTTTAGTCTAAAATCTAATAGCCAGTCTGGTTCATTCTTTTTAGCAGAAATTAATCGAATAATATCTTCGTTAAGACCTTTTGGAATTTTTTCAGATTCTACGTCTGTTGTAAAACCAAATTCGTATTCCTGGGTCTTTAAATCTTCTTTTAAATCCTCCTCAGTATATTTTGAATTCATAATAATTTAATTAAAAATATTAAAGAGAAAAACTTTCTCCACATCCACATGTTCTATCGGCATTAGGATTTTTGAAAACAAATCCTTTTCCGTTTAATCCTCCTGAATAATCAAGCTCAGTTCCGACTAGGTATAAATAACTCTTCTTGTCAACAACTACCTTAATTCCGTTATCTTCAATTTCCTTGTCAGAATCTTGAATGGTGTTATCAAAATCAAGTTCATACATTAACCCAGAGCAACCACCTCCTTTTACCCCAACACGGATAAAATATCCAATTTGTCCTTCGTCTTCCATTAGGCGTAGGGCTTGTTTTTTTGCATTATTACTTACTTTTATCATCAGGTGCTTTTGATTTAGTACAAAAATAATTAAAAAAGACTTGCTTGTAAAGGTTTGAAGCTTTTATTTTTATTTGTTCTAAATAACGATTTCTTAAAATTTGAAATGAAGTAACTCTTGGTTTGAATTTTTCATCAAATCACTCAAATTCTTGCTTTTAAGTTTTGATTCAGCCCATAGTAAACAATCAAAATATTCAATAGGGATGTTTTCAAGAGGGTTTTTTAACACAATTTTTAAAGATTGAATCAGCTTTTCTAGTTCAGTATCCATTTCATATTTATCAAAATTGTAACTCGTAACTTTTTGCAAAAACTTCAATATAACTCTTTCGTAATCAAATATTTTATCCCTTGTTTTAAGAAACCTTTTAGTAGATTTAAGACTGTAATTTACCAACTCTATGTTTCCTAATTCCAGATGGATAAATAAATTTAAGATCTCTGCAAAAGAATATATTTCTTGTGACTGGTTAATATTGATGTTGTTCAATAGCTTATTGGTCCACTTAAGGGCTTCGGAAAATTCATCTTTGATAAAGAGAATATGAGCAATATTATAATAAAGAAAGGCAAGCCTTGAACTGTTAATTTTTTTAGGGTTATCTTCCAATAGAGTTTTTAGATTTTCAAAAAGAACATCGAATTGTTTGAAATCACAAGTCAGTTTAACCAGAAGAATTTCTATGCTCCAAAGGCTTGATTTTATTTTCAACGATAAATCCTTGCTTCCGGAATCTTTATTGGTTTGATAGAGTTTTTTGAGTTTTGTAAAAAGTAACTGAGCTTGATCGGTGTCTTTGTTTTTTAACGCTAAATAAACTCCATTGGTAAGGGTAGAGGTTAAAACATTTGGTTCATCTGAAAACTTGTTAGGATTTGCCTCTATTATATTAATGGTTTTAATCACAGAGTTAAGGCTGCTATTAACATCGTTAATTCCAAAGTAATAAGCTGCTTGAATATGGTTAAACAGATAGTTAAGCTCAATTTCTGAGTCAGGGATTGATATTGATTTGATTTTTGAATCAACATCTAATTTCAATTCGTTAACCTGATCTTGAGTCCTGGCTCTGCCAATTTTATTTAATTTTTGAAATAGAATAGCTTTCAATTCCCATAGCTCAGCATTGAGTGTCTTTGTTTTCAAAACTTCGTTTACTTCATTAGTTAACTCTTGAATTTCTTTAACTGACGCTAATTGATAGTTATCTTTCTCAATTAGTTTTTTCTCCCAGTCAATGAGTTCTGCTAACAATAGGTTTTTACTGTACTTAATTGCTTGTTTTTTGGCAGAAATTAGTTTTTTGTAACATTGTTTGTACAAAGATTTATTAAACAAAATTTCAATTGAGTGTATTTCGTTTCTTATGAGCTGATCTTTTGATTTTTCGCTATAAAATGCCCCTAAACTTTTTAAAATAGTATCGTATAGTCTAGCTTTAGTAATTGAAAATTTATTGACAAATGCGCTGTTTTTAAATTGTTCAAGAAGAATGGATTCATCATAATCAATCATTTTATCAATAGCATCAAATAGTATTTGAGCATTATTGGTTGATCCGGAGGCTGTATGACGATTTACAAATACCTTGAAATATCTTTTTTCCGCTTTTGATAACGATTTAATTAGTTCAAATAAATGGTTGGAATATTTGTTTGCCATAGGTTTAGTTTAGCATTGAACAAAATAATAGTGCATAAAAAAAGCCATCAACCTTTTGGGGAGATGGCTTTAAATTAATTTAGATTTTTAGTTTTTTGCTTTTTTGTTTGTTTTGTCTTTTTCTTCCTTTTCAGGATCTGTTATAACGTCCCCATCATTTTTAGTAGAAGAACTCCCTGTTGTAGTATTCTCATCAGAAGAGCTTGTGACTTTAATCATGTCAGGTTCAATCTGTTGAGTGCTTGAGACAGGAGTCAACGGCTGCTCTTTCGAACAACTAAACAACATCAAGGTTGCAACAATAATTATGTAAAAATACTTCTTCATGTTTATTTCTTATTGCTAAGATATGCAATTTACTTCAAAAAGTAAAGTAAAATAGCTATTTAGTTATTTTAAGGTTGTTAAATCAAATTAACGTAAAACAAATTTAAATGGCAGTATGAATCTCGACCTTACAGGAACTTCTCTTTGTTTTCCGGGATTCCATCTAGGCATATTTTTAACTGCTTTTACTGCAACTTCATCAAGTCCGCTACCTAATCCTCTCTTGACAACAATATTAGTGATTTTTCCATCTGGTTCTACAACAAAACTTACATATACAGTTCCTTGAACTTGAGCTTCTTTTGCCATTGGAGTATACTTAGTATTCTTCCCAAGATACTCGAATAACTTTTCTTCTCCTCCAGGGAAACTTGCTTTTTCTTCAACAAAATCCCAAATTTTAGTCACCTTTTTTTTCTTTTTTGGTGGCGGTGGCGGTGGTGGATCATCTTCGCTGTTATCGTCAATTGGCGGTTTGTCAATCTTTACATCATCTTTTTTTACCTCAATTTTATCAGGTGCTGGAGGTGGAGGTGGAGGTGGTGGAGGCGGTGGAGGTGGCACTGCTTGTGGAGGCAACATTTCTTCCACAATCTCATCTTCCAATCCTTCCTTTTCTGGAGGTGGTTTAAGATCATCAGACATTGCTGAACTTATTTCAAAACTCAACAATACTAATACCGATGCGATGGCTAATCCGTAGAAAAAAAGAGATATTTTCTTCTTTTCTATACTGGCCTCTTCTGTTTTTTTAGCTTCCATAATTTTATAATTTCTTGACTAAAAATACGAAATTTTTAATCTATTAGTATCTAAACGATGCAATTTTCATGAAATTTTATACAATTCCAGAATTTATTAATTAGCCGATTAACTCTTTATAGGCTTCAGCGCTTAATAAACCATTAACTTCTGCTGAGTCAGAAATTTTCATTTTTATCATCCAACCTTCATTAAAAGGGTCTTCATTCACCAACTCCGGTTTTTCTTCCAAAGTTGAGTTAAATTCAATGATTTCGCCAGTAAGCGGCATAAATAAATCTGAAACTGTTTTCACTGCTTCAATAGTTCCAAAAACTTCTTCTTGGTCCAAAGTTTCTCCCTCGGTTTCAATCTCTACGTATACGATTTCTCCTAATTCGCCTTGAGCAAAATCTGTAATTCCAACTGTAGCTGTATCACCCTCTACCAAAATCCATTCGTGGTCTTTGGTGTATTTTAAATTTTCTGGTATGTTCATTTCTTTCTTGTTGTTTGCTTCAAAAATAAGCAAATTATTTAAGGACTTATACTTTTTTAAAACATTTTATTGTCAAAGTTTATTCCATAGAAAAACCGAGTTCTACTATACTTCAAACCCGGTTCTCTTGCCCTATCTTAAATATGTTTATTTCTTCTTCAATGGACTTACAAGTCCTTCCCATTTGGTAAGTGTTGCTTTTACGGATCCAACCGCTATCTTTGTTTTAACTAATACGGGAACTTTATTGTTATCGTTAGTTATCCATATAGTCATGCTATCCTCAGTTTCCCAGACTCTTCCTTTCATCATCAGAGGCCTAAGCTTAATACATTCAAATTTTCCTTTTCTTGTTTTGATAGTCTCAATTCCTAAATACTTTATTTTGAAAGGAAAAATTTCATTATCAATAAACATGTCCATCGCAAAATCTTGGTTTTTCTTAGCTTTCGAAAAATCTATGGTTCTTGCGTAGTAGAACGATGAAAGCATATCTTGGATCCCTGGTGTTACTTTAAATTCTTTTTTATCTTGAGTTTTTACTTTATTCTCGTTCTGTTTGAAAATATAGTCTTGGTTGATTTTAAATCCTCCTTCGTCCACTCTTCGGATAAACATCCAAGGAAAAACACTTTCAGAATCAATATAGCTTTCGTATCTATCTTTTACTTTGAACACCCAGTTAAATGAACCTAATGTTCTTCCAGTTCCAACAACATGCAATAAACTTCTTCCTTTTACTTTTTTGGTTGTATTTTTTACTTGAAGAACTGCTTCTCCAGCATCAACAAATCCATAATGCAATCTGTAGGTAAGTTTTTCTCCTGCTTTAAAAGCTTTGTGCTTTATTGATCTAAATTTTTTAGTCTTTACAGCTGATTTTGCTGTAGGATTTGAAAAGCTAAATGCATTTGCAGATCCCGAAATTAACAGACTGACTGCTAGAAGGCTTGTTATTTTAAGTGTATGGGCTATACGTTTCATAATAGTTGGTTTTTAATTTCCACTTATTACAAAACAAACAGTGTGCCAAGATTTATTGTTTATCTGTTTTCTTTATAAATACAAAGTATAAATTAACTATGAGAATAAACGAATTTAATAGGTAAATAGGGGGTTGGTTGAGCAAAATTCCGTAAATCACAAATATTCCAGCTCCCAACATATTTAATATTCTTAACGCTCTAATATTCTTCATTAAAAACGAAATTGCAATTAATGCCATTGCTATATAACCAATAATTTCGATGTAGTTATCACTCATAATAGATGTATTTGAATTTTTTTATGGAAATTGAATTTGACTTGTTTTTAGTTATAATGGCCTGTAAGTTTCCGTTTTTTTCATCATAAACCAATTGAGTTTTATTTATTTGCTTATTCCATTGAGTATCAAACTTGGTGTAGCTCAATAACTTTTTTGAGTCATATTCAAAAACATAATGATTATTTTGAATGGAAACCCCTTCAATTTTTATTTTTTTAAGTTGATTGTTGAAGTAGTAATATGTGATGGTTTTATTTTGATTTGGTTTAAAAATATAGGTATGAGTTTCTTTTAGTGAATGGGAATCAAGCCTTTCAAATAATACTTTTTTATAAACCATTTGGTTTATGTTTTTATAGCGCACAAGTGTATCACTTTTTCCAATAGAACTATATTCCAAATACTCTACTTTTTCATCTTGATAGGTTTTTAACTTGGGATAAGCTATGTTTGAACTTATGTTGATTGCTGACGAATAGACAATAACAGTAGGTTTGGATTTGTTGTAAACAAAACTTTCAATTTCTACTTTGTTACCTTTTACTTTCTTTATTTCGGTTAATAAGTTTTGTTGATAGGTATTTATTTCAACCATAGAGTCAGTATTCCCAAAGTTTGTTTTTTTGATATAGTACTTGTGGCTCAACAATCCGTTGGTGTCCAAAACATAGTATTCAGATGTCGAATTGAGAGGGATAAGAGATTGCAGAGGTTCTTTTTTAAAATAAGAAGTTGTAATGGATTTAATTTTATTTTTTTTTAAATTGCTTGGATTAAAAAAGTACTTCTTGAAAACAACTTCTCCATGGCTATTCACTATAAGCTGAGAATTGCCCGAAAGCATTAAAAAGCAAAGCACTAAGCTTAAAAAAAACTTGAGATTAAATTGACTTTTGGGATTGGAATTCAAAACGAATAATTTTAATACAAATAGATGTTTGCAACAACAATGCCGAATTTATTGCTTCCTACTATTTGATAAGTCAAATTAACGGATAAATTAATTGAAATTTTAATATATTTACTAAAATTTAATACCATTGATCAAAGCAAAAATTAATCAAAAAGAGTTTGACGTTGAGTTGGTTTCGGAAAGCGAAGTGTTACTTAACAACGAACTGAAGAAGTTAGACATTATTACATTATCTAAAGAAAAAAAACATGTGATAATTGATAATAAGTCCTACACAATTGAATTTGTTGAATTTGATTCTGACAAAAAGCTTGCAAAACTAAAAGTCAATAACAATTCCTATGAAGTTGCTATTGAAGATCAATACGATTTGCTCCTGAAAGATTTGGGAATGAATAATATGACTACTAAAGTAGTGAAAGAAATAAAAGCTCCGATGCCGGGATTGGTAGTCTCAATTGAAGTAGAAATTGGTCAGGAAGTAGGTGAGGGTGACTCTGTTTTGATTCTGGAAGCCATGAAAATGGAAAATGTATTGAAATCACCCGTTGACGGAAAAATAAAATCAATAAAAATTAAACAATCACAAACAGTTGAGAAAAACGAAATCTTGATTGAATTTGAATAATAAATTATTACTTATGAAAACTATTAAAATCACATTAGCCGCGTTATTACTCACTTTTTTTTCATGTGGAGATTCTAAGCCTGATGAGCCAACAACTCCTGCTGAAGAAACTAAGTACCAGATTGATACTGAATCAGTAGTGTTAAAATGGACAGCCTATAAAACTACTGCCAAGAAAGGAGTGAATGGAGAGTTTGGGAAAATTAGGGTCAAAGACTTTGGATTAGGAGATTCTCCTGAGCAATCTATCAACGAAGTTGGATTCTCTGTTCCTGTTTCAAGTTTATTTACTGGAGATGCTTCAAGAGATTATAAATTAATTAATTTATTTTTTGGAGTAATGGATCAAACGGAATTTATTACTGGAACTTTTCATAAACCAGAAGGTGATTCAAAATCGGGCCATGGAGTGATGGATTTAACTATGAATGGTAAAAAATGTGATTTACCTTATGATTACACAATTGCGAGAGATTCTATGTTTATTGAGACACATTTAAACATTCTGTCTTGGCATGGAAAAGAAGCTCTTGATTCTATAAGTGAGGCTTGTAAAGACCTCCACAAAGGAGCGGATGGAATTAGCAAAACATGGAGTGAAGTAGATATAAAAGCTTCATACGCTATTCTTAAAAAGTAAAATAAACCAAATTTATTTCGAAAACCATCTCGTTAATTTGGGATGGTTTTTTTTATTATGAAAAATCAAATCTCTTCCATATTATCCCAAATCCCCAATTATAACTCCAAAAAATATTTGTTGGCAGTAAGTGGAGGCTTGGACTCTATGGTTCTTATGAATTTATTTCATCAGTTGGAATTGGACTTTGCTGTGGCTCACTGCAACTTTAATCTCAGAGCCGAAGAATCTAATTTGGATGAAAAATTAGTCAAAAAGGTTTCTGATGAGTATGGTAAAACATGTTTTGTAAAACAATTTGATGTTAATACTTACAAAGAAGAAAATGGAGTTTCTGAACCAGAGGGAAAAAAGAATTCAAAGAAAAAAAGATGGCAAAAAGTAAGGTTAGTTTAAGTTTCATAATTTTGTTTTGTTTTGTTTTGTAAAGAAAATTAACGTGCTAAATTTAATAAAAAAAACCCAAACAAACGTTTGGGTTTT
>JBMYYT010000049.1:0-12705 GCA_049609665.1 Flavobacteriales bacterium
GAAAAATTGCGGAATGTTCTGAATCAATAGGGTAAATGTTTATTCCTTTTTCTTGGGCCAATTTAGTGATAATGTCGCCTGCTACTACCAAAGTTTCTTTGTTGGCAAGAGCAATATTTTTACCAGCATTAATGGCATTAATCGTGGGAAGTAAACCAGAATACCCAACAGTTGCTGTTACAACTGTATGTATTTCAGTCATTTCTACAACTTGAGCCAACGATTGTTCTCCTGCGAATACCTTAATGTCATGCTCCCAAAGTACATCTTTAACCTTTTGGTATTTGAATTCATCCCCAATAACAACCGTATTGGGTTTGTATTTTAAAGATTGTTCAATTAGTAAATCAGCATTGGAATGTGCTGTGAGGACAACAAGTTCAAATTTCTCTGGAAATTGTTCTATTACTTCCAAAGTTTGTGTTCCAATAGAACCCGTAGAACCTAAAATTGCAATGCCTTTTTTACTCATTTTTAAATTGAAAAGTTAATTAGTAAAGGTATGATTTTTTTAGAATTGATACTTAAATCATTCCAAGCAATTCATCCATGAAATCTCTGTCGTTTTTTAATCTTACAATTTTATTTTGTCCCCCAAGTTTCCCTTTTTTTGATAACCATTTTTTGAAACCATCCTTGGGAATTATTTCCAATTTGGGTGCTTTCAGAATCATATTAAGTGAGCGCTTAGCTTCGTAATCGGAATTCAAAGTTTTTAATTTGTTATCCAGTATCAGTTTAAATTCTTCAATATCTTCAGGTGCTTTGCTAAATTCTATTGCCCATTGATGGGCTCCTTTTTCTTTTCCTTCAAGATAAATTGGAGCTACAGAATATTCTACAAAATTAGAGTTGGTTTTAAGACAAGCTTCAGTAATGGCTTGGTCCGTATTTTCGATAATCAACTCTTCACCAAATGCATTGATAAAATGTTTAGTTCTGCCGGTAACCTTTATTTTAAAAGGATTTAGAGAAGTAAATTTCACTGTGTCTCCTAACAAGTATCTCCAGAGTCCTCCGTTTGTTGAAATAACCAAAGCATAATTTTTTCCTAATTCAACATCTGTTAAACCGATAGTGTCAGAGTTTGTTCCATCGAATTTATCCATGGGAATAAATTCATAAAAAATCCCATAATCTAACATCAATAGCATATCATCCGAATTGTTTTCATTTTGCAATGAAAAGAAACCTTCCGAGGCATTATAAGTTTGGTAATAGTTTACCGTGTTATCTGCTAATAAAGAATCAAACTGATTTCTGTAAGGTTCAAAATTAACTCCACCGTGCATATAAAATTCTAAGTTTGGCCATATTTCTTTAAACGATTTACCTCCAGATACTTCGGTAATTTTATTGAGTAGCACCATCATCCAAGAAGGAACTCCAGCTATTATTTTTACATCTTCCTTGAGAGAGGCTTCAGCCATTTTCAATATTTTTTCTTCCCAATTCTCCATCAAAGTAATTTGACGATTTGGAGTTCTTCTAATTTCTGCCCAGAAAGGAAGATTCTTGACTATAATGGCTGATAAATCTCCGAAATAACTATTCTCATTCAGTTTGTTAACTGAAGTGTTGCCGCCAAGAATTAGGTGTTTTCCGGAGAATAACTTTGCGCCTGGATTATTATGGTAATAGATGCTTAATAAATCTTTTCCGCCTTTGTAATGGCAGTCTTGTATCGCTTCTTGGGTAACCGGAATTAGCTTGCTTTTGGCATTTGTGGTCCCTGATGATTTTGAAAACCAACTTGTTTTTCCTGGCCAAAGAATATTTTCTTGTCCTTGAATAGATTTTTCTATAAAAGGGAATAAATCTTCGTAAGTTCTTAACGGAATGTTGTTCTTGAAGTCTCGGTAACTGGATATGGAAGAGAATCCATGTTTTATACCAAATTCAGTGTTTTTGGCATTAACCAATAGTGAGTCCCAAACGGTTTTTTGGGCTTCAATAGGATTATTAGTGAACTGCTCAATTTGATCTATTCTTTTCTTAATTATCCAAGAAAAAACAGTATCAAAAGGCATCTAAGGTTGAATTAATAGGGTTGATTTAACCTATTTATTTTAAAAAATTCTAAAAGAAAATAAGATAGGTAACAACACCAATAGCTAATACGGTGTATACGTAACCTATAACTTCTGAATTTTCGTGGAAATAATTATCTGACATAATGTTGTTTTGTTTTTGTAAAAATAGATAATATTTAAATAGTTTCAAAAACTAATAGTTAATCTCTTCCTCCTAAAATTCTTAGAAGAAATAAGAAGAGGTTGATGAAATCAAGGTATAAGCTCAAAGCCCCATATACCGCAAGTTTTTTGGTAGAAGCAGTTCCTATTTCTGTTCCTTCACCGATTCTTTTTAATTTTTGAACATCATAAGCTGTTAGACCAGTAAAAATTACAACTCCAATAACACTTATTACATAACTTATCATTTCACTTCCAGCAAACCAATTGATAATCATTGCTATAATTATTCCTATTAGCCCTATGTATAAGAGACTTCCAAGTTTTGTAAGGTCAGTTGTTGTTGTGTAACCAACTACTGCCATTATTGCGAAAATCGAAGATGCTGAGAAAAAAGCAGTTGAAATAGTTCCCATTTGATAGGTAACGAAAATAGAACTGAAAGCAACACCATTTAGTAAGGCGAAAGCAAGAAATAAAAGCATCATTGAAGCTGCTGAAAGTCTTTTAAATCCTAATCCCATTATGAATACAAATCCTAAAGGAGCAAAAGCTGAGATATAAAATAATGTATTTGGACCTCCAGTTTGTGGGTTAACCAAATATTCTTTAATTAAGCCTTGTGTTGCAAAATAATAAGCAACAAATCCTGTAATTATCAAACCTAAGAACATATAGCTAAATACGCTCGTCATAAAGGATTTTACTGAAGTATTGGTGTTTGCTGATGAATCTAAAACATGTTGATATTGATTTCTTTCTTCCATGATATTTTGTTTAATGTAATTTTGATGAGATAAGTTTAATAAATTCTTGTCGTGTAGTTTTTTTCATAAATTGGCCTGTAAAAGCTGAGGTTGTGGTTACAGAATTTTGTTTTTCAACACCTCTCATTTGCATGCACATGTGACTTGCTTCCATAACTACAGCTACTCCTTGTGGTTCAAGGGTTTCTTGGATGCAATCTTTTATTTCATTGGTTAACCTTTCTTGGACTTGCAGTCTTCGAGCAAACGCATCTACCACTCTTGGAATTTTACTCAAACCTACAATTTTTCCATTTGGAATATAAGCGATGTGAGCTTTTCCGAAAAACGGTAACATATGGTGCTCGCAAAGCGAATATACTTCGATGTCTTTAACAATAACCATTTGACTATAATCTTCGTGGAATATTGCTGATTCCATTATTTTTTTTGGGTCAATGTCATAACCGTGTGTTAAAAACTGCATTGCTTTTGCAACTCTTTCGGGAGTTTTAAGCAGTCCTTCTCTTTCAGGATTTTCACCGATATCTTCTAAAATGTCTTTGTAAACTTTTGACATTTTATCAGTCAATTCCTGATTATATTCTTCTTTTTTTTGGTATCCCATTCTCTTAACTTTCGCCAAAGTATTCGGCTGAATTATTTTCTGTTTCGTTTACTCTTACGCTCACTAATCGCGCTCCCTTACTTTTAATTTCTTGTTCTATTTCTTCCCAAAAACAAACTACGAGCATTTCGGTTGAAGTCATTTTTCCTTTTAAGAAATCAACATCCATATTGAGGTTTTTGTGATCTACTTTATCAATTATTTTTTCATTTAAAATAATACTTAATTCCTTTAAATTCATCACAAAACCTGTTTCGGAGTTAATTTGCCCTGCTACTTTTACTATTAATTCATAGTTGTGTCCGTGCCAATTTGGATTGGAACACCCTCCAAATACTTCATGATTTTTTTGTTCATCCCAATTTGGATTATGAAGTTTATGCGAGGCACAAAACCTTTCTCTGCGTATTATAATTACTTCTTTCATTACAAGGTTAGTTAGCTTCCAATAGTTCGGCTAAAGTACTTTTAATTTGCTTTAATTTCAACTCAATTTTATTAAGTTTTGAGTTGGATTTTCTGTTGGATTTAAGTTCTTCTTTTGCTCCAGAAAGGGTAAATCCTTTTTCTTTTACAAGGTCATAAATTATTTCAATGTTTCGAATGTCTTTTTCTGTGAATTTTCTTTTACCACTTTCAGCCTTTTGAGGTGAAATTTGTTTGAATTCCTTTTCCCAGAATCTAATTAATGAAGCGTTTACGTTGAATAGCTTAGCAACTTCACCTATCGAATAGAAAAGCTTTTTATCGTTTAATTTCAGTGGCTCCATAGTGTTTTGTTTTAATCCAAAGATGATCCCCCTGTGTTTCTCGCTTTTTCGAGCACCAAGGCGTATTGCTCAGGAGTAATATCTGTAAAGAAAAAGTTTATTGGATCTATTTTGTTGCCATTTTTAATTACCTCGTAATGCAAGTGAGGAGCGGTTGATTTCCCTGTACTTCCTACCAATCCAATTAGTTCACCTCTTTTTACTTTTTTACCTACTCTTGTTTTGAATTCGCTCATGTGCGCATAATGAGATTTGTATCCAAACCCATGATTAATAATTACATGATTTCCATATCCACCAGTGCTATATTCCATTGTTTCAACAACTCCATCTCCAGAGGCATAAATACTTGATCCAGTAGGAGCAGTGAAATCCAATCCCGAGTGCATTTTTGGGATTCCATAAATTGGGTCTGTTCTTATTCCAAATGGGGAAGATAATCGTGTTAATTCTTTGTCCTCAATTGGAATAATTGAAGGGATAGCCTGTAACATTTTTTCTTTATTTAATGCTAATTCAATCAGTGCATCAAAAGATTTGGATTGCCCTACTATACTTGATGATAGTGAGTTAAGCCTTTCTCTTAGTGAAATTACGTAATCTTGATGTGTTTTCTTTTCAACGAAATTACTTCTCTTTAACTGAGGATTTTTATAAGGTTCAGCTTCAAATATCACACGGTATAAGTTGTTGTCCGTTTCCTGCAAGTTTGTAAGAACAGCAACCATTGTATCCATCTCAGCATTTAGTTGATCGTAATTTGAGATTAAATAGTTTATTTCTTTTTGAGATTTTCTTGTAGCGTAATCTTCAATAAAAGGATATGAAACCAGAATGATAAGACCTGCTATGAGTATTCCGACTCCCCCATACTTGAATATTTTCCACAATACATCTTTAAGAGTGAGCTCAATTTTTTGGTATTGAAGTGTGTTGGGGTCGTATTTATATTTTACTCTTTTGCTCATTTTTTCACGTCAAATTTTTGACAGATATAAAGATACAAAAAATGGGGAATATTAACTTTAAGTATATTGAATTGCAAGTTTTTATTTGTGAAAATTTGGAGTATTACTTTAATGGAATTAAAAATGACCCCTAAGAGTAAGACTAAAATTACGACCAAGCCCACTAATTCCAGAGGCAAATTGCTTATAATGAGTGTCAGTTATGTTTTCAATACTACCTTGAATATCAATTTTTTGTGAGACGGAATAAGAAACTAATAAATTATAAATGGTCCATGCTGGAGTGCCGTCAATTGTAGCTTCATCTGGATTGTCAGTAGTTCCTGGCCCATATTCAGCTATGTTTTTCTTGCCGTTGAACAATGTGTTAAATTGAATACGCAGTTTCTTTCCAGTATAAGTTAATGCTGCTTTTCCAAACAGTGGTGGAATGTGAGATAGAGTGGTGTCGTCAGTTGCATTTCTGCCAATGGTATAGTTTATTGAGCCTGTTAAATCAAGAAAAGGAGTGATTCCAATTTTGGTATCAAATGAACCTCCGTAGATAAATGCTGAATTTACATTCTGGTTGGAAACTAAATTGACCATTTCTCCTCTGTACATCACGGAATCTTCTCCGTTTAATTGATAGTTGCTTCTTACAATTGCATTGTTAATAGCTGTATAGAATCCAGCAAATTTTAGTCTTAAATACTCTCTTTCTTTTTTTGTCCAAGCTTTTGAAAAATTCAATTCTCCGTTATATACTATCTCTGGACCCAAATTGTTGTTGGGAACGACTAAATTTCTATCTTTTTCAAATACTTTTCCATAATCATCAACATTGGGAGAACGAAAACCTGAAGACCCTATTAACTCAGCTCTAAACCCATTTTTCTCTTGATATTTGATACTAAAGCTTCCCGAAAATGCCCAAGAGTCAAACTTGATTTCGCTAAAAGGAAACTCTAATATCGAACTGTCCTCAAAAGTGGAGAAGTTGATAAACTCATTAAATCTTCCACCTAAATTCACAGAGATTTTATCCGTTATTTTTTTATCCAAAGTTCCATAAATTGCCATGGAAGTAATTCGATTTTCTCCGTTAGGATATCGAGTTTGGGAGGGAGTGATAATTCCTGTCACTATATCTTTTTCATCCGCAGTTGACTTAACCGTGTTGTGGGTTAATTCAACCCCATAGTACAAAACTTCCTTTTTAGTCAGTTTTTTTAGAAAATCAGCATTGAAACTGTAAACATTCACATCTTCTCTTTGCGAAATAAGGGCATTGCTTCTATATCTTCTCTCAATTCGATCTTCATCAATATTTTGATAAGCTCCAATCAAAGTGTAATAATCAAATAAAGAAGTTTCTTTGGTTGATTCAAGTTTTAAGGAGGTTAATAATCTTTGTTGAGGTCCGTAATACCATTCTGCAAATCTTAGCTGACCATCTCGGTATTCATTTAATTTGTCAAATCTATTGATTTGAGTAGATGTGGAATATTGAAGATTAACGCCTATGTTGTGAAACTCATTTAATACAAATTTGAATTTTTGTAATAAATCCAATTGGTTATAACCAGTTCGCGGATGAATGTTTTTATCTGGATTAGAAACCATTGAATCAACCCCGTTGATAGTAGTTACATAATTATCAATGAGTCCAAAATCATCGTAACCGTGATTTCGGTTTTTTCCCATTTTGAAATCTTTGAAACTCGAAAATGAGACAGAAGTCAAACTTGCCCAATTCTTTTTTCCATAATTAAAATCAATATGTCCAGAGTTTTCTCCATTTGCAGTTCCAAATCGAGTCATTGCATTTGCCAGAAAAACTGGTTTTTCTGAAACAGATAAAGTTGGATTTTTGGTGTGAAAATGAATTACCCCTCCCAGTGCATCACTTCCATAAATGACCGATCCTGGTCCATAAAATACATCAGTGTTTTCAAGAATATTATTGTCAATGGTAATAGCATTTTGAAGATGTCCACTTCTATATATTGCGTTGTTTAATCTTACTCCATCTACTACTAACAAAATTTTATTTGCTTCAAACCCTCTGATTATGGGGCTTCCTCCGCCAGCTTGGCTTTTTTGCACCAATATATTTGCATTTTTCTGGAGCATATCCGCTGAGGTTTGAGGAATGGAAAATCTCATTTCTTGTATATTGATTTTTTCCATTCTTACAGATGAGTAATCTTCATAAGTGTTTTCACGCGGGGGTTTAATTACAATTGGATTTAGTGAAATTTCATCAAATAAATAAACGATATAGTTATCCTCAATAATTTGTGCGATTGTCTTCTTTTCTCCTACAAAAGAAGAATGAGAAAAATAAATTAACTCATTGATTTTGAAATCATTTAAAGAAACAACTCCGTTTGAATCCGTAAGAAAAGATATGTTTTTCTTCTGATTGTAAACATTTACATTGCTTATAGGTAGACCATTAGTCAAATTAAGAACTCTTACTTCTTGAGAAAAACTACTCAAAGAAAGAATTAAAACTAAAGTTAATAAAAAAACAAATTTGTTCATTTGGTTCTGTTTAATACTTCAACATCTAACAAGAATTTTGCCAAAGTATTTCATGCAAAGGTAATTTTTAATGATAATTATTTCTTTAAAATCAACCTTTTTTAAAATAGCTATTTTCAACTTAGAATTGTAATTTTATTGCATTCAAAATCCATCCGTAAAAAACTGTTGCATGCGAAGTTTCGTTTTCATTTTTTTGTTACTTATTTCCAATCCTTTTTCTTCACAAGATATAGAAGGAAAATGGTATGGAGTTGCTGAAGTTATGGGGAGAGAATTGCCTATTGGCATTGAGTTGATGAAAGTTGATGAGGATTGGTCTGCAAATTTGCTTGATCCCAAAAAGAATAAAGTTGTCATGCCATTTGACAGTGCTGAAGTTTCAGAAAACAAAATCTTTTTACTTCAAAAAAGGATAGGATTTATTTTTTCTGGAATTTATAAAAACGATTCGATAATTGGTGTGGCAAAACAAAATGGTCTAGACATTCCGTTAGTATTAACTAAAAATCTTTTGGTTACTAAAGAAATTAAGCGACCGCAAACTCCTGAACCCCCTTTTGATTATTATACGGAAGAGATAAGTGTCTATAATTCCAAAGATTCGATAACATTATCTGGCACCTTAACTTTGCCCGATAGTACTGGAAAAAAAGTGCCTGTGGTTATTTTGATTTCTGGCTCTGGTCCACAGAATAGAGATTCTGAAATATTGGGACACAAACCTTTTGCAGTAATCTCAGATCATTTGGCAAAACAAGGTATAGGTTCGTTTAGGTATGATGAAAGAGGAGTTGGGAAATCAACTGGAAAATACAGAGGAAGTGATCTAAACGACTTCTACTCAGATGTGGATGCTATTGTTAATTTGATTTCAAAAAGAAAAGAAGTCTCAGAATTGGGTCTGGCAGGGCATAGTGAAGGAGGAATAATAGCTCCAAAATATGCCGCTAATAATAGACGTAAAATAGATTTTGTTATCCTATTAGCAGGGCCGGGAGTTCCTGTTAAGGAAATGATGCACGAACAACGTAGAATTCAATTTGAGGCAATAGGAATGTCCAAAGAGAATATTGCAAAAAACAAAATTATGTTCACCAAGATTGATAACATTGTGTTGCATGAAACGGATGAAGAATTAAAGGTTAAAAGAATACGAAAAGCAGTCGAAAAATCTTTAGAAGGAAATCAATTGTCAGAGGAGGAAAAGGAGAATGCAATATCAACAATTCTTAATCAAGTAAATACTCCTTGGTATAAAAGCTTTGTGTCAACAGTTCCTTCAACTTATTTGCGAAAAATTAGATGCCGTTCACTTGTAATTGCGGGTGGAAAAGATACCCAAGTTCCAATGAAAGAAAATGTTGAGGGGTTTAAACGGCATTTGAACAGGAAAATGCTTTTTATTTTCAGGTCTGTTAATACTTATGTCACTCACAGTAATTTAAACCATTTGTTTCAACCCTGTGTTTTTGGAACTGTTGAAGAATATGGTAAAATTGAAACAACAATAAGTCGAGATGTACTTTTTAATATTTCCGATTTTATAAACAAACAATAATTGAGCAAAATGAAAAGCTTAAAAAACTTCAGTTGGATAGTATTAATAAACATTTTTTTGGTTGTAATAGCGGGAAGTGTCGTCAGGATGACTGGCTCAGGAATGGGATGTCCCGATTGGCCAAAGTGTTTTGGTTATTTGATCCCTCCAACCTCTGAAAGTCAATTAATTTGGGAAGAAGGAAAGAAATTTGAGAAAAGTCAAATGATAATTAAAGATTCATCACTTTGGGAATCAAAATCGAGTTTCATCACTGGAGATAGTTATGATGAAAATAACTGGAAAAAATATACCAAACACGATTACGCAATATTCAATGTTTACCACACATGGACGGAATATATAAATAGACTCTTTGGAGCATTATTAGGTATGTTTGCATTAATCATGGTTTTTTTCGCTTTCAAAGAAAGAAAAAGAAACAAATGGTTTTTGTGGTTGGCTTTGATTCAGTTGTTTCTCATTGGATTTGAAGCTTGGTTGGGTAAATTGACCGTAGATACCAACCTGAACGTAAACATGATTACTTACCACATGATGGGTGTGACCGTAATGATCATAGTTCAGTTGTTATTATTGAAAATAATAAAAAGAGAAGTAGATTCGAATCGAGCTGTTACTAAGTTTTCAAAACCAATTTATTACATTTCAATCTCGGGAATTATATTAATGACTATTCAAATAGTATTGGGAACCCAAGTAAGACAGCAAACCGATGTAATGATGGATGCTGGGATTTCACGAGAATTAATAGCAGATGGGTTTGATGTTACTTTTTTTATCCATCGTTCTTTTTCGTTTTTAATCGTTTTTGCAATTGGCTATTTGTATCTCAAATTAAGGACTTATTTTTCAATGAAACGTGTTTTGAATTATCTTGTCATCACTACGATTCTTGAGGTTTTAGCAGGAATTATTCTCTATTATTTTGGTATGCAGGCTTATGCCCAGCCTATTCATCTGTTATTAGGGTTATTGATTTTTAGTTTTTTTGTAGAGTTATATTTACGATTAAGAACTGACTTACAATCCTCTTCAAAATAAATTTCTCTCTTAGGAAAAAAATGTATCTTAGTCAATAATGACTAATGCTCCAGAAATAAATATTAATTATAAAGTCCAGTACCTTGCATTTCAATTATTTGGATGGGGCACACTAACGGTTTTGATTGCAATTTTTAATCTCAAAACTTATGGAATGTCTCTTCCTTTTATGTTTTTTTTATTATCAATTTTAGGAAGTAACCTGCTCTTGAGTCACTTTTATAGATATTGGGTGAATAAAAAAGAATGGATACTAAAACCAATAGGGCAGCTGCTTTTGAGGATATTAATATCATCCATTATTCTTGGTTTTTTGTACTCTGTTGCAATTTCTTTTTCAATATTTATTTTAAATCAAGTTAGTGGAATCAGTTTACAGATAGATAACATTGTGTTTGGAACAATTGTTTATTTTATTTGGAGTATTCTTTACTTTGGATATTTACTCTTCTATAAAGCACGGAGAGTAGAGTTTAAAAATATGCAAATACTCGCTCTAAATACCGAGGCGGAATTAAAAAATCTTCGTTCTCAATTAAATCCTCATTTCATGTTCAACGCTATGAATAGCATAAGAGCATTGGTTGATGAAAATCCAGAACAATCGAAAAAAGCAATTACCCAATTGTCCAATGTACTTAGGAGTGCTCTCGTTCATAGCAAAAAGAATTTGATTACCTTAAAGGAAGAAATGAATTTGGTTGATGATTATTTGAGTTTAGAAAAAATAAGGTATGAAGAAAGACTACAAGTTGTAAAAAATATAGAGCCGGAATGTCTTATAATTTCTGTGCCTCCATTACTGATTCAGACTATCACTGAGAATGCTATTAAACATGGAATTTCGAAATTAATGAATGGAGGAGTAATTACCTATGATATAAAAAAATTAGATAACTACTTGTCTATAGTTATCTCCAATACAGGTCAAATAGATAAGTCTCATGCCTCTGAAACTGGTATTGGTGTTCAAAATACAATCAAACGATTGAGATTAATTTATGGCAACGATGCCACTTTTGATTTAAGACAAGTTGGTAAAGAAGTCAAAACAGAACTATTACTTTTATTAAAAAACAATTCATGAAAACAATAATCGTTGATGACGAAAGGTTAGCCAGAAAAGAGCTTTTGTCTTTGCTTGAGAAACATTCTTTTATTGAAATAATAGCAGAATGTGCCAACGCGAATGAAGCAAAAATCGCTATCGAAGAAAAAAAACCCGACTTGGTGTTTTTGGATATTCAAATGCCCGAAAAAACTGGGTTTGATTTATTAGAGGAACTGGAATATATCCCTCACGTAATTTTTGTTACAGCCTACGATGACTTTGCTATAAAAGCTTTTGAAGTCAATGCTTTTGACTATATTTTGAAACCTGTAGATCCGTTAAGACTTGAAGAATCTTTGAAGAAGATACAGGAGTTGAAAAAGGAGGAAGAAGTAGAAGCTGGATCAGAAAAGTTAAACTATCAGGATCAAATATTTATCAAGGATGGTGAAAAATGTTGGTTTGTTAAATTAGAGGATGTAGTTTATTTTGAATCTGTAGGTAATTATGTAAAAGTGCATTTTGATGGGAATAAACCTATGTTGCTTAGGTCTTTAAATAAGATTGAAGATAGATTGAATGAAAAACAGTTTTTTAGAGCTAATAGAAAAATCATTGTAAATAATAAATGGATTGGCAAAGTAGATAATTGGTTTAGCGGAGGTTTAAAATTGACATTAAACAACGGAGAAGAAGTTGAAGTTTCAAGAAGACAAGCCCAGAAGTTCAGAGAATCAAGAAGTTTGTAATTGAAGTTAACTAATATACATACTATTGCTTTTGAAGCTGCCAAAGAAGCATCTATTTTGATATTGGAAATTTTCAATGAAGGTGATTTTGAAACTCAAGTTAAAAAAGACAACTCTCTTTTAACCAAAGCGGATCTTGAATCTTCAAGGATTATAATTGAAAGATTGAAGGAAACCGGAATTTCTATTCTCAGTGAAGAAGATGAAAGCAACGAATTTTCGAAAAGAAAAGATAGGGAATTGATGTGGGTAGTAGATCCACTTGACGGCACATGGGGTTTTGTTCATGGTAAAAAAGAATTTACCGTAAACATAGGTTTGGTAAAAAATGGAAAGCCTATTTTTGGTGTTATTGCCGTGCCAGCAACCCAAGAAATTTATTATGGAGGCGGAGAATTTGGAGCTTTTCGGTTTAATTTTTCTAATCAATCTTACAAAGAAGCGATAAAACTCCCAATTTATTC